>CAMYLW010000194.1 GCA_947259475.1 Thermodesulfobacteriota bacterium | reverse complement strand
TTCACATGGTCACCGGCATCGCCAAACATGTGGTCAAAGAGTATGTGGAAATAATGAACCATAACAACTTTTAACTTGACATGCCATTTGGCATTAGCTACGAGGGGATGACGGGCGACCGTGCACTATCGTCATTCCCGCGAAGGCGGGAATCTAGGGCAAGACGGAAATTTACCCTGGAATTATTGAGGGTAGCTATCTGAAACGTAGTGCTTTAAGTAATAATATGTTTTATTCAATAAATATATAACGGTCTCAATCTCGTATTCCGCATTCCCAAATCCGCAATCGACTTGCTCCAGTACTCCTCAGAGTATTGAGGCGGCAACAGCTTAGCACTATTCGAGGGCGGTGATAAACTTAGTTAAATAAAATGTACCTTTAACGTTCCTTCCATTCAGGTTTTCTCTTTTCCAAGAATGCCGTCACCCCCTCCTCAGCGTCTTCGGTGCTGCAAAGGGCCGCAAAAAGCTCGCTCAAGTAGTCGATGGAATCATGGTAGGGGACGTCTTGCATCGCATACATTCCTGTTTTGCCAATCTGCAATGCCATCGGGCTTTTGGCAGCCAGTTTTCGGGCCAGTTCCATGGTGGCTGCCTCAAGTTCATCGGCTGGCACCACTTTGTTGACTAATCCCAATCCTTCAGCCTCGCTCGCTGAGATCATGTCCCCTGTGAGTATCATCTCAAGGAGCTTTTTTCGTCCGAGGGAGCGTGCCAGGGGTACAGCCGGTCCGGTACAGATGAGACCAACATTGATCGCAGTAGTCCCTAATTTGGCATCCTCGGCAGCCACGGCCAGGTCACAAGCAAAGACCAGACCCGCACCGTTGGCAAGAGCATAGCCTTTCACCGACGCAATTACCGGCTTTTTCATCTTGGCAATGGTGTGATTGTGCTCGTCCATCAAGCGGATGAATTCACGGTAATCTTTGTTGGTTTTGTCCTTGAATTCGGGAAGGGAGATACCAGCGGAGAAATGCTTGCCAGCCGCCTGGATCACCACAACTCGCACCTCCGGATCTCTGTCCATTTCGCAAAGGGCGTCATTGAGCTCCCGGGCAAAGGGCACGTTGAAAGTGTTCATCTCCGCCGGTCTGTTCAGGGTAAGCAGGCCAATAAGGTCTTGTCTCTCCACTATGACATTGGTGTCTGACATGGTTTATCTCCTTACAAGAAATCTGACAGATTAATCCCAATGGAATATACGCTGCTTTCCATGGGCATGATCAGTGAGACCGAAAAACATGGATGAGAACTCATTGGTAAAAAAGCTGAAAGCAGAATAGCAAGCCAAGGGCCGCACTGTCAATGTTTCAGGTTTGATGGAGAGGAGTCAGAATCCAGGAGGGCAAAGAAAACCACCAAGACACGAAGACACAAAGTGAATCAAGTGTAAAAATCACCACCAAGTCACAAAGGCACAAAGGAGAGCAGTAGAGAGCAGACCAGTGCGGCAGAACAAGTGTATGGATGCTGTTGTGCTTTTGATCTATTTAATCTTGGTGTCTTAGTGTCTTTGTGGTGAGCTAGTCATTCTTGGTGACTTGGTGCCTTTGTGGTGAGAAAAAAATGAACAGGTCCAAATCTAACTCTGAGCGGTGAGTTGGGTCCCGTGAATCGAGGGAAGTAATATGTGCGGTATCATCGGACACATCGGTCAGAATGACTGTGTATCGCTGTTGGTGGAGGGGTTGAAACGGTTGGAATACAGGGGCTATGACAGTGCCGGTATAGCGGTGGTCAGTGAGGGCATGATTGAGGTTCGGCGCTGTCAAGGAAAGCTCACGCAACTTGAGGCGCTTCTTGGGGAACAGCCGGTGAGCGGTTCGGTAGGTATCGGCCATACCCGCTGGGCCACCCATGGTCCCCCTTCGGATATCAATGCCCACCCCCATAAGGTTGGCCCCGTCGCGGTGGTTCATAATGGCATCATCGAAAACTACCTTCCCCTGAAAAGGCAACTCATTGAGATGGGTTGTCAGATTAACTCTGAAACAGACACTGAGATTGTGGCACAACTCATTAATAATGAGATTGAAGCCGGTGCTCCATTCGAGGAAGCCGTGACCGCAAGCCTCCAACTTATAGAGGGATCGTATGCACTGGTCATTTTAAATGAACGGCAGCCGGACAAACTCATCGCAGTGCGGAAAGAAAGCCCTCTGGTTCTCGGACTGGGATCTGACGCGTTACTGGTGGCCTCAGACATCCCTGCAATTTTAGGTCATACCAGGGAAGTGATTTTTTTAGATGATGGTGAGATGGCTGTTCTAACCCAGGACTCATTCGAGATAAGAGGGCCGGATGGTGAAAGTCGAGAGAAAGAGGTAGCTCACATCACCTGGAACCCGGTCATGGCTGAGAAGGCCGGGTACACGCACTTCATGGAAAAGGAGATTTACGAGCAACCTCGTGCGGTTATTGATACCTTCCGCGGCCGCATAAGTGAGTCTTCCGGTGAGGTTTTTCTGGATGATCTCAATCTGAAAGACGAATTGATCAGGTCTTTGGACAAAATCTTCATTGTGGCTTGTGGCACTTCATATCATGCCGGTTTGGTGGGGAAGTTTTTACTGGAGTCTTTCTGTGGTTTGCCGGTGGAAGTGGAGCTGGGTTCAGAGTTCCGCTACCGTGATCCCATCGTCACTGCAAAGACTCTGCAAATTCTCATTTCCCAGTCCGGTGAAACCGCGGATACTTTGGCTGCTCTGCGTGAAGGTCGCACGAAAGGGGCATTTCTTCTGGCCATCTCAAATGTAGTGGGAAGTAGCCTAGTGCGGCAGGCTGATGGTGTTCTCTACACTCAGGCCGGTCCTGAAATTGGCGTTGCATCCACCAAGGCCTTCACTACCCAGTTGGTCTCACTCTACTTGCTAGCCCTCTATCTGGGCGTAAAGTTGGGGAAGCTCACTCTGGAGGAGAGTCAAGAGTGTATTTTGGAGTTGGTGAAGCTGCCGAAGAAAGTGGAGACTGCCCTCGGTGAAGACCAGTTGATACGAGCCATTGCCCGTGAATACGCCAATGCGCGAGATTTTCTCTACCTAGGACGCGGAATCAATTATCCCATTGCCTTGGAAGGGGCGTTGAAGCTCAAGGAAATATCATACATTCATGCAGAGGGGTATGCGGCTGGTGAGATGAAACACGGACCAATTGCCCTCATTGACGAGCACATGCCGGTGGTGGCAGTGGTCAACCGTGGCTTGACTTTTGAAAAGATGCTTTCAAATATAGAAGAAGTCAAAGCTCGCCGAGGAAAGATTATTGCAGTGAGTGACGATTCGGGTGAGGATCTTGCCGGGAAGGTTGATGCTCTCATTCCAGTACCGGAGACAACTCCGTTTCTGGCACCGATTCTGTTCACCATTCCCATGCAACTGTTGGCGTATCATGTCGCGGTGTTCAGAGGAACTGATGTGGATCAACCGCGCAACCTGGCGAAGAGTGTGACAGTGGAGTAGGGCACCGCCTCGATGACGTGGCATCTGGTTGTACAGTGGCTGGAACTAGGCACTAAGAACTAGGGACTAGGCACAGCGGGACAAGGCGGGGACGCGGAGAAAGGGTGAGACGGGGAGTTCTGTCCGTTGTCAGTAGTCCGTTGCTAAAAGATTAAAAGACATAGGAAAAAGAGTAATCTTCTTCTGCCCTATGCCCTATGCCCTATGCTCCATGCCTTTGTAACTGCTTGACTCCAAAGAGAGTGGGAGATTAGAATATCGGTATAATCTTGGACGTACGGCTGCGGGAGAGTGTTATATGGACGAGGAAAATACTACCTTTCAGGGCGCTACCATAGATATGGATGAAGCGCCGGTTGAGCAAGAGACCCCGTTTGACCGGCTGGAATCGAGAATTGACACTCTGATAGAGAAGTATGAACAGCTGGTAAGCGTGCACAGTCAATGTGAGGAGAAAATGGCAGGGCAAGAGGCGCGCATCCGGGAGTTGGAGTCGAAACTGGGAAACTCGGAGCAGCAGAGATCGGAAATTCGTACTCGCCTGGATGCAATGATAGATAAACTCGGCCGTTTTTCCTAGGGGAGGCGCGATTTGGTCCAGCAGGTGAAGGTAGGGATTCTGGGACAGGAATATACCATTCACACCAAAGCCGACAAGGCATACGTGGAAAGGGTGGCCCAGCATCTCGCCTCTAAATGCCAAGAGGCACAGAACAGGCTCCACTCTTCTTCCTTGGCGACCATTGCTCTATTGGCTGCTCTGAACATTACGAGCGATTACCTCCAGAAGGAGGAGGCCTACGAGCAATTGGTCGATCGGATCGAGAGTAAGCAGAAAAAACTCTCATCCGTATTATCCAAGAGCCTTTGATGCCCCTGCGGTGTTGGTGATTGGCAGCGCTTTTGCGGGTCCAACATTGCCTCGATGAGGGGTAGTTGAGGAGGGCAGAGGGCAGCCGCTCGACCGCATTGAAGATAATGAGGAAAAAAGTTCGCAAATAGTGTATTGTGAGGAAAACAATGCCCCTGCGGTGTTGGTGATTGGCAGTACGTTCTTGAGCCAACATTTGAAGAACGGGGACCCTTCCTTGGAACGGTGTGTCGCGTCGGCTTGTACGAAGCGCCTAAAGGACCAATAGGGACCCCACCTGGTCGAACCAGGTTCAAAACAACCTGCCAACACGGCACGCT
>CAMYLW010000193.1 GCA_947259475.1 Thermodesulfobacteriota bacterium | reverse complement strand
CACCATGGCACGATCGCGCCTTTTGCCGACCACCGAAAGCAGCTCTGTTACATCATCTGGCTCCATGGCCCTGGGTAATTGCTGTGGCAGCCTTAGCCTGATTCGTCGGCGCACAATCTCTGGAGATAGAACCTCCTTCTCAATCAAAAAATGTAAGAAGCTATACACCCGCTCCAGATAGGTACGAACAGAGAGAGGCTTAAGACCACGATCCTGCTCGTGTTCTACAAAAGCCTCCAAATCCCCTCTGGTGACTGCTTCAATCTGAATCTGCCTCCTATCTTTCAGAAATTGCAAAAACATACCTACGCTTCTCGTACAATGCATAATGGCGCTTAGCTTGCAGTTTCGGCGATACATATCAAGGGCGTGCAGATAAAGATGGTCCTTGCCCTCCACATCTAATCGGGCAATTGTTCGCAACACTCGCGTAAATAACTCATCCTCGTCACTATCCTCACTGAAAGTAAGCAACTGTCCGCGAGGTCTTTGTGCAGATGAGAGCCTTGAAGGAAAAGACGAAAGATTAGTTTCTTTACCCCTGAGATGAGAAACTACATCTGAGAGGATCTCAGATATATGAACAGGTGAACTCTCTTGGACCATCTCTGCCTCCTCTCTCTAAATTAATAGAAAAAACAGACAGATGATGACCCTGACCACCCTCAGGTGTCAATCACTGATGCTTTGTTACGCATAGGATGAGGAGATCTTGATTATTCGCGGATGCTCTGGACTCAGGATTAATAGTAGGATACGTAAGTAGCTGGTCGAACAGTCCGGCACTATATAAAGTGGAGTGAGAAAGGGTCAGGTCGATTTTTTTCAAAAGTCATCCTACAAAAGTCAAACCGAGATTTGACCCCTTTATTACAACCTGACCTCAGACCAAGAAGGACTCGAAACACCAAAAGTGAGAATTCGCCAAGACGTTCTTACAGTGACGACTTGAGGCGTTGTTTTGAGAGACTGAAAAGTTTCACTGGTCCGAAAACGGATTTCGCGGAAACCACTGCCGCCTGACGCTAAACCGAGAGCACGTCTGGAAGAGATGACAGCAGCAACATAATCATTCGCTTCGGCCGCGACAAACTCCTCATCCAATCTAAGACTTTGTTCGATAAAACGGTGTGATATTGCGTCGAAGCCAATGACACGTTCTTTAGTCACCAACAGGGCAAGAGTAGGAGATAAAATAGGACTTCCATCATAGGCCTCCTTAGACTTCAATGGCTTTTCTAGCCAACCACTCGAGGATAGAGAAATCGCAATAAAACGTTCATTCGTCAATAGGGCACCAATGTAACCATCAGAATCAAGCCATAAAACCTCCTCTTTTGATCTCAATTCAAACGGAGTCGCTGGAATCCCATCTCGAATGGCAATGATCTTTCTATCTGCTTGCTCAATATAGACTAAATCTTCTATATCGTCCTTACTATTCGAGGGGATGGCATATAACAGAGTGGTTAGAATGACCAGAAATGCGATAATGGTTCGAAAAGGTAACAAAATAGCCTCCTTAAGACGATGAAGAGATCACCCATTACTCTTGAACTTACACTTATAAAGAACTCGCTTTCGATAGGGGGAAATATAGGATCAGAGAGACTTGTGTGTCAAGCGTCGAGAATGCCAACATAAGGTTCTGAAACTGAAGATTACATCCCTTAATTCACACTCAGGTGGGTTGCCCTGTGGCACAAAGTGTAGGCTTAGGTAAAGTCACATTCGACTGAGTAAGTAGTATTTGGTAATTGCACTTGCTCTACTAGACTGGTTTCCCTGTCCCGCCTAGGAAGTAAAACAGCAGCATAAGGACTGCTGCCTGAGCGATCCAGCCGATAATGCAAACACCGACAGCTCGCAATGTACTCTGATAGTCAAGGGCTTGTCTTACCGCAATTATCATTGCCACCAGCATCCAAACCCCAGCTACCAGAAAAACCATACCTCTTAAAAAAGGTATGATGCCTAATACACGAATAAAGCCTGGAGAGCTTGAAAAGCCGATAGTCCGTAAAAGTTCCCCAACATCAGCTTTGGTCTGTGGTTCTGGAAGCAGTTTTGTGCCGATAAGGTAGGTCAGAAAGGCCCAGATATACCATGCTACGAGTGCTGCGATTGTTCCTATCAAAATCCCGCCAAGCCCTAATCCTGCAGGAGTTCCTATTCCACCTGCAATGCTTGATAGAACAACAACTGCCATCGCTTGACCCATTGCACCCTTATCAGCTTCAACCTCTTCATACAGGTGAACATCTAGCCTGGCTGCACGAATGATACGATTTTGGAAACTAGCCATTCAATTCTCTCCAATGTCTTAGCTAATACTCGCGGAGCGTCCCACTGCCCATTAATTTCTATAGTCTTTCAGGGTTGTCTCCGTCAATCCGAAAAACCACCATTTTTGAGATTAACTGGCTAGCTCAAAGGCGAGGGAACAGACTGTGCATTACATCCGAACCTGTTGATAAACCAATGGCTCAGAAACCTTCGGTGACAAAAGAGGTAGCCACACCTGAGACCTCTCCAGGAAAACCGACATCTCCACTCTTGGAGAGAAAATCTTTACCGCCAGCCAGCAAAGTCTTGAACGTTCTCCAATCAAGAATGGACCAGGAGCTGAGATATGACATTATTGTTGATGGAAGCCTTGCCGATTACGTGGCCTTCCACTTAACCGATCCACCAAGAGTGGTAGTGGATCTAATGGGAGTTAAATCCACAGTGGTGGAGAAAGCTCTGAGTTTTGATGGTCCTTGGGTTAAGGGGGTACGGTTTGGTGTGTACAGCAGCAAGGTCCGGGTGGTTTTTGACATAATCCCCCAGGAGGGACTCCCGTACGACATCATTTTAGAGGAAGGCCGACTGGTGGTCTCTTTCAAACCAGGTTCTGGATTTCCAGCCCAATAACCTAATCGAAAGTAGGAAGTTTCTCACTCTGGGTTCAACCCCAGATATTGTAGCTTGGTCTCAAGAGGCAAAGTGGAGAGTATGTAATGTTCACTCGGTGGAGAAATCCAACGGAGCTGTTTGCCCGGTCCGGCTGCAGCGCTTTGTTCGGTTGCGCCCTGTCGAGTGATCGCATCTGGTCTAGTACCACACCCCGGGTGTCTGATGAAGATACGTGTCGTCAGTCAGTTGCTTTAGCATGAAGTCAGCAACGTCGGCACGCGAGATTTTACCTTTGATTAGCTTATCCGTCGTGGGAAAGCCATGCCGATAGGCTCCGGTTTGCGGACCATCCGTCAGGTGTGAAGGGCGGACGATGGTCCAATCCAACGAGCTTTGTTTGACAATAGCCTCCTGCCGTTCATGGTCTGCGAAAGCATGTCGCAAGAAAACGGATACGATAACGTATTTGGTAAAGAAGGGGAGGTTGGCGCGACTGTCACCCACGCCAAGCGAGGATAGACAAATTAGACGTTGGACGCCTGTTCTTTCCATGGCCTCAACGATGTTTCGTGTCCCGTCCTCGCGCAGGGTAGTGCGCTCAGCGCCAGCTCCAATGGTGGACAATACCGCTTCCTGCCCTGCTGTAGCGCTTTCGACAACCGCCGGATTCAGTACGTCCCCATGAACCACTTGTAAGCCCGCATGCTTGATATCATTAATCTTAGCCGGATTGCGGGCATATGCCACGACGTTATGGCCCTGATCGAGAGCCTGCTTTAGCAGTTCTCGTCCTGTTCCACCTGTTGATCCGAAAATAATCAACTTCATTTTTGCCCTCGTACGTTCTTGGCTACCGAACCTGAGATTATACGGCGTATTGTCCGTTTTATAATACGGAAAATCTCTTAACCCAATAGTAATTTGTTCCTTGGTGGGATAATAGTTGAGACTCCCAGTGGCGATTACATCCCTTAATCTAAACTCTGGATGGGGTTTAACCTTAGACAAGATATAGTGAAATTTCAATACGACTGCGAGCGCTTCTTTCGGGATGTTTTCCTAGGCTTTTTAAGTGGCTTTCCACAAACAGGGCATCTCTTGATGGTTGGCCGAACAAAAAGATTCGTCTCGCAGTTTCCACAAGTTATCTTCTTAAGTCCGATACGCTTGACTTCCTTCAATTAGTTTTTCCTAGAGCAGACTTTCTGCGATCCAGACCAAAGCGCCTGTCTTTACCACTACGAAGATCAATTATCCTCCAGCCCCTTGTGCCCTTTCGTTTGTTTAGGTGACGCTCAAATCTCGTGTCAGTAGACTGTCGCCGCTCTCGGCCCGAGCGTCTATCTTTGCCACGCCTGCGGTCCTTCTCGAACGTACTCAACATCGGTACCTCCCAGAGTTCGTTTCTGAACATCATTAGACCGAAGGGTGAAGACATATGGGAAAAATGAATGTCGGATCAAACACTCTGGGGCGAAGTAGAGCACAATGTATGCATTGAAAGGGAGAAAAGCAGACCATTGCTAGTATATAGGAACTCTTAGATACCTGACAAGAGGAAAATGCCCCCACTGACCAGTCTGTCTGACAACGGCCAATGGGGACTCGAAGGGTTCACATTTTGCCATAATTGTGCTACGCCGATAATCGGCTCTAACTCTGCTGTTATAATCTATAACGGTCTGAAGTACGGCGCCGCCCCATGCGGCCCATCCAAAATCCTAAAATCCAACCAGTGAGTAAAACGCCGGCACCGCCAAAAAACCAGCGGA
>CAMYLW010000192.1 GCA_947259475.1 Thermodesulfobacteriota bacterium | reverse complement strand
TTAGGTGGGATGTTGTGGACTTTGCATTGCAATATCTTCTCAATATTTTGTAGAATTTCCAAGACACCATTATAATGGCCGTTGTTGCTTGGCACCGGCGGAAAAAGCATATCTATGAACCGCTTCCAGATGAGCCTGAGAACCAAGGTGATCCTGAGCCTCACCTTCTTGATGGCTTCAGCCATGCTATTAATTGGCATGGTCATGCTCAAGGTGAGCCAGACCGATCTGCTCCAGGCAAAGATTGGTCAGGGGTTACTGCTGAAAGGTTCCTTGGAACAGTTGCTAACTTCCCCGCTCAACTCAAGTGGCAATAACATTGATCTCGGCAAGAATAGTGAGCTCTTGGCTGGCTTTCAAGCTGGGACACCTGAAGTCACGACCCCCTGGGAGATCACCGTGGCAGACCGGAGAGGTCTGGTGGTATATCCCAAAGTCGGGAAAGAGGCGTTAGAGCAAAAGCCATTGCCTGGGTTGCAGCGGATTATGCGGCTCGGGGTTGAGAGCGTCTCCTTCTCCCCGGTCTCTAAATCGTTTTGGCAGGGGCTGCCTGAAAAAATCGTCCTTGCTGCACCCCTCTATAACGACAGAAATGTAATAGGGGCGCTCCGATTGGAAACGCCGCTGGCGGACGTGCGTCAAAGTCTGGCCCGATCCCGGAATCTTCTGTTTTTCTACATAGTCCTCGATATCCTGATCTTGGTAGCTTTCGGCACCTATATTTTTTCCAAACTAGTGGTCAAGCCGGTGCAGCAGTTGGTACAGACAGCCGAGGGTTTCCAAGAGGGAGATAAAATACCCGACGTGAGTGCGGGCGAGCAGAATGAATTGGGAATGCTGTCGCAGGCACTCAACGCTATGCTGCAGAGGCTGGCAGAGAACAAAGATGAACTCCGTCAGCATGTCGTCTCCCTGGAGCAAGCAAACCTGGAACTGAAAAGAGCTCAGCAGGAAGTAATATTCAGTGAGAAGTTGGCCTCAGTCGGCCGTTTGGCGGCGGGCATTGCCCACGAGATCGGTAACCCCATCGGCATCGTCTTGGGGTATTTGGAACTCCTGCAAAGAAAAGACATTGACGAAACTGAGCGCTTGGAACTGATTGACCGCATGTCCACAGAGATCCAGCGCATAAACCAGACCATCAGGCAATTGCTTGATTTTTCTCGCCCGGGTCCTGGCGAAAGGCAGATCATCTCGGTTCATCCCCTGATTCGGGAGACCCTGGCTGTTTTGAATCATCAATTTAGGAAACAAGAAATAGAAGTGGTCCTCGATCTCAAGGCTGAATCGGACACGGTCTTTGCCAAGGCAGATCAGCTCAAGCAGGTATTCCTGAACCTGATGGTAAATGCTGCAGATGCTATGGAGGCTACCAATGAGCGACCTCAGGGAGGTCAACTGAGGGTTCATACCAGGTCTTTTGCCGGGGAGAGTCTGGTGAAAAAGGATGTTGGCAGCAAGCCTCTGCGTCGGAGCACAGATCCAATTGCAGCAGATTTTAGCTATCTCCGGCGAATTCATGCAACCACTGAGGATCGCTGGATCGAAATCCAATTCGCTGACACTGGAGTCGGCATCACTCAGGAAGACCAGGAAAGGGTTTTTGATCCTTTTTTTACCACCAAAGAAGCGGGTAAAGGTACTGGTTTGGGATTATCGGTGAGTATCCAGATTATTGAGACCCTGGGGGGGCGCATGGAGTTGAAGAGCCGCTCCGGGGAGGAGACCAAGGTATCTATCCTGCTGCCCGTTTCCGAGCAGGAGGCGAAGCAGCCCTTCGACAGGCTCAGGGCAAGCAGGCAGAGATCACTAGGAACTGAAATGTAGGTGCGGGGTTTATCCCCGCCCGCTAGGAGTCCGCTCAATTTTTTTAGTGCGAGCAGCCAATTCGTCATTCCGGAAGTCGCGAAGCGACTATCCGAAATCTAGAAAGAAACAATAGTCTACTGGATACCGGATCTCGACTTTGTCTCGTCCGGTATGACGTTTGGGGCCGTTTCCAGGCTTTTTCAGCAGCCTGCTAAGCACTGAATGGCGTTATCCAAAACGAGTAAGGGAATTCAATGAATGAAGAAAAGCGCATTCTCGTAATTGACGATGAAGAAAATATGCGCCATATGCTAGCCCTGCTCTTGGAGAAAGAGGGCTACCAGGTGGACAATGCCGCTGACGGCAAGCAGGGCCTGGACCTCGCCTCTGAGAGTTTCTATGATCTCATTCTCTGTGATTTAAAAATGCCGGTCATGGACGGCATGGCTTTTCTGGAGAATTTCCAGGATATGCAACTGGAGTCTACGATAATAGTTATGTCCGCCTATGGTACCCTGGATACTGCCATCGAGGCGATGAAACGTGGTGCATATGACTATGTATCCAAACCTTTCAAGCCTGATGAAATCATGCTTACGCTCAGGAAAGCCGAAGAGCGGGAACGGTTACGTAAGGAGAACCGGCTGCTGCAGCAAAGCGTGCGGGAGCGCTATAGCTTTGCCCAGATGATTGGCCGCAGCCCCCCCATGCAGGAGATTTTTGCCACCATCGAGAAGGTGGCTGATTACAAGACTTCGGTCCTCGTTACCGGGGAAAGCGGCACAGGCAAGGAACTCATCGCCAGAGCCATTCACTACAACAGCTCCCGCGCTGACAAGCCGTTAGTTACGGTTAATTGCGGTGCGATTCCGGAAAATTTGCTGGAGAGTGAACTCTTCGGTCACAAAAAGGGGGCTTTTACCGATGCCATCAAAGACAAAAGAGGCCTTTTCCAGGAGGCTCACGGGGGCTCGATTTTTCTGGACGAAATCGGCGAACTACCTCGACCCTTGCAGGTAAAACTGCTCAGAGCACTACAGGAGGAGGAGATAAAGAGGGTGGGAGATACCCAATCCATCAACATAGATATCCGGGTTCTGGCGGCCACCACCAAAGACCTTGCTGAAGAGTTGAAGAAGGGCCGTTTCCGGGATGACCTTTACTATCGCATCAATGTTCTCCATATTGTGGTGCCGCCCCTGCGCCAACGTCCTGAGGATATACCCATGCTCACTCAGCATTTCATAGAGAAAATCAGCAAGCGCTTGCATTCAGAGGTGGATGGGGTCAGTCCCGCTGCCGCCAGCGCCCTCCAGCGTTACGAGTGGCCGGGGAACGTGCGGGAACTGGAGAACTTCATCGAACGGGCCATGGTCATGACCGGTGACCGTACCATTGAGTTGGCAGATCTCCCACCTCATTTGCAACCAAAAGCGGAACCCGTGGAATATCTGGCGAATGACGAAAACCTTTCGATAAAGGAGGCTAGCCGGAGGCTGGAAAGAACACTCATTCGGAGGGCTCTGGAAAAAACCGGTAACAACCGTACTCAGGCTGCAAAAATACTGGAAATCAGCCATCCTGCTCTGCTCTATAAGATAAAGGCATACGGGTTGGATTCCTCTTCCGGGTAGAAAAGTGGTTTTTCCCTGGCAGCCAGGTAGTAAATGTGTACAATGGAATCTTTGTAGGAGTGACCTTCAAGAGTTGAATGGCTTTGCTGGTAGAAGATGTTTAAGGCACAAGACGCAAGTAGAGAATAAGTTTTCTTTTATTGTTTTTGCCTTGTACCTTGTACCTTGTGCCCTAAGCCTTGAGCCGTCTTTTGTGAGAGCACTGAAGAGGTGAAAGATGTTCCGCAGAGCGATTATCTTACTTTTGGCAGTGGGATTTTTTTCCTGTAGTCAACCTGCTGATGACGGGCAGGAGGCAGCCGAATCCGGCTATGGGACTGCAGAGACAGCCAGGGTCAGATCTATTTGGATTGAACCCGCAAATCCCACAAGTTATTCAAATCTGAAGGCTGAGGTGGAAGTTCGGGGAGATCCGGAAGCACGGCTCGGCTACCAGTGGCTGAAAAATGACGAGCCCATTCCCGGGGCTATTCAGAATACTCTTGCCAAGAAACATTTTAACCGGGGAGATTTCATCTCGATTCAAGTCTGGGTAGTTCAGCCCGGGAGTAACAAAAACCCGGTCACTTCTGACGTGGTTATGATTGGCAATACTCCTCCAGCTGTTGAGTGGGTAGCCATCGGGCCCGCTCCTCCCACTTCCACCGCGGAACTCAAAGCAGTGGCCAGTGGGAAAGATCTGGATAATGACGCGATGACGTACACCTACGAGTGGATAGTGAATGGTGAGACCGTGGTGGGTCCGGAAGGTCCATCTCTGCCCAACCGCTACTTACGTAGAGGCGATGAAGTACAAGTGGCTGCCACCGCCTTCGATGGTACTGATTGGGGCCAGCCCAATACCTCCATGGAGGTGGTCATTCAAAACAGCCCGCCAATGATCGTCTCCAAGCCCCCGGCGCAGTTGGAGGAAGGGGCCACGTATCGCTATGAAATAAAGGCAGAAGATGTGGATGGTGACACCCTGAGCTATTCTCTGCAAGGTAAACCGCCCGAAGGTATGGTGATCGACTCCAAGACCGGGGTGGTGGAGTGGCAGGTTGTAATCCCTGCAGAACCAGTAACATACGAGTATGAAGTGGTGGTAGTAGATTTTGGAATAATTATCTTAACAGTTACAATATACAGAACAGAGCTTCTCCGAGGCTGTCCGACCACCCTCAAGAGCAACTTGTTGTCATTCTGAGCCCTTCGGCAAGCTCAGGATAAACTCCGCGAAGAGAGTAATTGGTCATCCTGAGCAGCGCGAAGGATCTCGAGATTCTTCGCCCGCCTGCGGCGGACTCAGGATGACATTGTCAGACAGCCATGAGAGCGGGATATTTAACGTGGAACAGAGAGAGAGATTATGCAGCTGTTTAGCAAACTGAGATGGCAAGTTATACTAATTGCTGGTCTGATAGCAGCGGTAAATCCGACCGTTTCCCAGGCTAATCCTGCCGCAGCCAATCCAATCCTGGAGATCCCGTCTCCCCGCCATGATGCTGGCACCCACTGGGAAGGAGAGGTCGTATCCCACACCTACCAAGTAAAAAACACGGGTAGTGAAGAACTCCGAATCCTCAGCGTCAAACCCGGCTGAGGCTGCTCTGTGGTCCGCTACGACCGGACCATCCCGCCAGGTGGCGTGGGACAGGTTACTTTGCAGGTGAATACCACTGGTTATCAAGGCAAGATCACGAAAAGTGCGCAGGTGACCACGAATGATCCCAGGCAACGACAGAGGAAAATCTACCTCGTCATTAACGTCCGCACTTACATCATCGTCAAACCCGGAACCAAGATTTTGCTCCGTGGCACTGTTGGCGAAGACATTCGACGTGTAGTCAGCATTCGCGCCACTGATGATCAACCGCTGGAGATCACCAAGGTTCAGAGCAATCTGCGATCAGTTATCGATTACAAACTGAACCGCAAAGACGACTCCCACCAGTACGAATTGGAGGTGGTCAGCAAAGCCACTGACCGGAAGACCGCCAGCGGCTTCATCACCCTCCACACCAATCATCCAAAGAAGAATGTGGTGAAACTGTCGGTTCATATCCGGATCAGGCCCGAACTGGAGGCCTGGCCCAATAAAATAGACTTCCAACAAGGCTCCCAGACCGGGTCCAAGAGCAAGGAAAGCAAGCGGGTGCTTACCATAATGAATACCCGGGGCAAGGACTTTAGGATTGTGGAACTAAGCTATAACAAGGCATATTTCCAGGTGCGTTCCCTGGGGCAGGATGACAAGGCTGCCAGTAGACATAAACTGGAAGTTGTGGCCCTAATGGATAAAGTGCCTGGAGGCAGGGTCCAATTCCAGGACATCCTGACCATTAAGACAGACAGCGCTCAAGCCGGAGAACTGCGAATACCCCTGACCATCCGGTTGAAGAAATAGGGTCATCGTACACCACAAAGGGCATCTACAACTCAAGCTACCATCTGCAAAAATCTGCACACGAGCACATGGAGTTTATAGAAGAATCCCCCTCCCCTCACAAGGAGGGGAGAGGGATATTATGCCAGCTGGGTGGCATCCCCAGTCTTGTCCGCTG
>CAMYLW010000191.1 GCA_947259475.1 Thermodesulfobacteriota bacterium | reverse complement strand
GCTGGTTGAAATCATGGCGAAGGCGTTGGTGGACAATCCAGATCAGTTGGAAGTAACAGAGATCGCTGGAAGTGACACTTTAGTGATTGAATTGAAACCGGCCAGGGAGGACATCGGCAAGATAATTGGCAAGAAAGGGCGCAATGTGCAGGCCATGAGGACCCTTTTGAATGCTGCCGCTGGCAAGCTGAGGAAGCGTGTGGTTCTTGAGATTATTGACCAGTGATGGCTACTTAATACTCGTTCAACACTTGATAAATTATATAAACTCCTACCCAATCACTCCGAAAGTTTATAGTACATCCCTTCATTTCAACTTCGCTGGATTCTATCCTGCTACAATATCTTGACACTTGGCAAGGCAGGGGCACCGGAGGACAGCGAAACGCTTCTCACACCTTCCTCTCCTTCCCCTGGAGCAGGTTACGTATGTTACCCCGATGTCGAATTGCCACACAAAGGGCAAAGACTGAGCTCAGGCCGACGTAGAGAGTCTGGTAGCCGTTGGCCGCCGCCCAAACTGGCAGGGTCAGAAGGGCCGTGAGAGAACCAAGGGAGACGTACCGCCAAAACAAGGTCACAACCAGAAATATCACAAGGGCGGCCAAAGCTGCTTTGGGCATGAGGACGAGCGCAATGCCAAATGCTGTGGCCACTCCCTTTCCGCCTCGGAAGCGAAGAAAAAATGAGGCAAGGTGGCCTAAAAAAGCGGCCAAGGCCACGAGGGCAACTATGAGAGAGCCTCTCTTCGCTTCACCAGACCACAGACTTAACGCCACTGCAACCGGCAGCGCTCCCTTGGCCATGTCGATGATGAAAACCAAGAGGCCCCATTTTAAGCCAAGGCTGCGGGCAACGTTGGTTGCACCTACGTTATGGCTCCCAACAGTACGTACATCAATATCAGCCACCCAGCGACCGATCAAATAGCCGCTGGGCAGTGATCCTAACAGATACGCAGCCAATACAAAGAGAATGATGCTTAACCACTGCATACGCTTTTCCCTCAAGGTCCATCACAACTTACCGGCAGCCTCCTCCACAAGGCAAGTGATTTTTTGGTGAGATCCATTCCTTTCCAATGCACCCTAGCCCAGAAGATTCCTATTTTTTCTTGCCCTGGTTAGGCATAGTGGTATATCGTGCCTACTGTGAATCCGGGCTTCAGACAGTAATTGGGGATTCGAAACTACAGGGTCGTGATGGCAGTCTCATCAATGCATGAGTTGACGATATGAAAATCTGTGTCATTGACGGTATGGGCGGTGGAATTGGGAACGCCCTCATCAAGAAGATCAAAGCAGCCTTTCAAGAACAGGTGGAAATTGTCGCCTTAGGAACCAATGCCATTGCTACGGCGCAAATGATGAAAGCCGGAGCGAATAGAGGTGCCAGTGGTGAGAATGCGATTACTGTGACTGTTCCCAAAGTGGATGTCATCATAGGTTCCATATCAATAGTTCTCGCCAATGCGATGATGGGCGAACTGACCCCTGGTATGGCAGCAGCTGTGGCAAGCAGTCCCGCGCCTAAAATGCTTTTGCCGCTCACCCAGGAAGACGTAGAAGTGATAGGGGTCTCTGCTGAGCCGCTGCCTCACCTTGTGGATCACCTCGTGGAAAATAGGCTACGCCCGATGGTTGAAGCCTCCCTTCGAGAGTAAATTGCCTTTATAACCCACACTGCACGCCGGATTACGGTGTTGTTTCACGTGGAACATTCCATGGAAACCAAGAGTTCTCTCCCTTTAGGACAGATTAGCAAGAGTCTAACCACTCGGTGGCTGGGGAGGACCTTTCATTTCTACAATGAAGTGGATTCAACCAATGCGACTGCTATGGATCTAGCGCAACAGGATGCGCCGGAAGGCACGGTTGTTCTAGCAGAAGAACAGCTGCGTGGTCGTGGTCGAGAGGACCGCTCTTGGCATTCACCCGCTGGAGTAGGTATTTACTGCTCCATTATCCTGCGACCGGAATTGTCGCCCGCCAAAACAATGCTTCTAACCCCGATGACGGCGGTGGCAATAGCAAGGGCTGTGGCTCTAGAAACTAATCTTTCACCTCGAATCAAGTGGCCAAATGACATCCTTATCAATGATAAAAAGGTAGTGGGAATTCTTTTGGAAAGTAAGGTGGGGGCAACTGAGGTGGAGCATGCGATAATTGGTTTTGGTATTAACGTTAATCACACCCCGGCTGATCTTCCCCAAGAGCTGTCGTTGGCAGCAAGTTCTCTATTCATTGAGCTCGGTGAGCCGGTGGACCGGAGTAAATTGATTACCAAGATCTTGGCGGAAGTTGAATATCTTTATGAAGGGCTTCAGCAGGGGGATTTGGCAATAATCCTTGAAGAGTGGCGCCGTTTTTCGGCCACATTGGGCCGGCACGTCCGCATATTGCAGCAGGGGGAGCTAACAGAGGGTATTGCTGTCGATGTTACAGAAGAGGGAGCTCTGTTGGTCCGAGTGGAACAGGACTCTCTCATAACGGTTCACGCAGGAGATATTGAGCATCTGAGGATTGTAACTGATGATGCAGGTAGGTGAGCAGCTGGGGCAACTGATTGCCCTCGGTAGCCCAGATGGTCAAACAGAAAGGTTCTCAAGGAAGGATGTGGGGTGATTTGAATCCTGAAACCTACATACCACCGGCTTTTTCCACGTCTTCCTGTTTCTTCTTACAAGAGATACAGTAAGTGGTAACCGGTCGAGCCTCCAGTCGTTCATCGCCAATTTCGTCACCACACCCCTCACAGATGCCGAATTCTCCGGAATCAATTCGCTCTAAGGCTTTTCTTATTTTGGAAAGGAGTTTACGCTCACGATCACGGATCCTCAGCATGAAATTGCGGTCCGACTCCAGAGAGGCCCGGTCGGTGGGGTCCGGAAAGCTTTCGTTCGTGGTGGTCATACCGGAGACAGTCTTTTCCGCTTCGGCTAGTATCTCCTGAAACCGTTCTGTTAACATTTCTCGGAAATAATTAAGTTTCTCCTTTTCCATCCTCTAACTCCCCTATGCCGCTAGTAGAAGAGAGCCTTTTTAGCACAGGATTCCACTTATGTAAAGGATAAAACACGCGCACCGTTCAAAAGCTTTGATCTCGATAGTGTCCGCTCCTACCACCGCTTTTTTCTAGCAAACGTATGTCAGCAATAATCATGCCCCGGTCATGCGACTTACACATGTCGTATATGGTCAATGCTGCTGTTGAAACCGCTACCAAGGCCTCCATCTCAACGCCAGTTCGATCGGTGGCATTTACCTCCGCCTGGATGATGATTTCTGAGGCGTCGTTGTCGGGGGTGAAGTCAATGGTGATGCTGGTCAACTTCAAGGGATGACAGAGAGGTATCAGTTCACTCGTTCGTTTCGCAGCCATGATACCGCTCAGTCGAGCCACACCCAGGACGTCACCCTTCTTTACATCCCCCCCGACGACAAGTTGTAGAGTCTCCTGTTGCATGCGAATCCGTCCGCTGGCAACCGCCCGGCGATCAGTAACGGGCTTTGGACCCACATCCACCATTCGTGCCTGACCAGATTCGTCAAAATGAGTTAGCTCTGACATTGTAATCCCCTAGATCATTTTGAGGTTCGACTAATATGAATTTAATTATCTCTCGCCCGTTCCCTGCGGTCTCTCGAGTTCTCTGAGTGCTCTGTGAGAGAATTATCCCATTCAGGGGTGAGGTCGTATGCGCAAGACCACATAAAGATCACCCGAGTCATGGTTGAGTTCGCCACCGTCTCCTTCGCGAAGGATTTTCAGGCGAGTGTTGTTTTGTATTCCGGCCGGAATATCTACCTGCAAATCCTTTTTGACCTCACGACGGCCCTGACCATTGCAAGAATCGCACGCGAGTGACCGGAGGCTCCCTTTGCCATTGCACTTAGGGCATTCGCCTGCAGCGGTAAAAATTCCTGAAGCTGCAGTGTACTTGCCACTTCCACCGCACCAAGAACAGGCTTGTAACGTGGGGGTTGGTTTTACAGCATTTCCCTGACACTGGGGACAGGTTTCCATGATGTTAATCTGGATGCTTTTTTTGGCACCATTGACGGCCTCTTCACGGGAAAGCTCAAGTTGAAAGCAGAGGTCAGCTCCGCGTGATGGATGTCGTTGAGATCCGGTTCCAGAAATACCAAGGAAGTCAAAAAATTCAGAGGAAAAGGTTCGCAGGACGTCCTCGGTTCGCTTAAAACCTCGATAACCGCGTTCTTTGAGGCCCTCATGACCCTTGTGGTCATAAAGGCGCCGCCGTTCTTGATCACTCAAAACATGGTAAGCCTCGGCCACCAGTTTGAACATTTCCTCTGAAATCGGATCTCCCGGGTTGCGGTCAGGGTGATACTTGAGAGCAAGTTGTCGAAATCGTTTCTTGATATCCTCGTAAGAGGCACCCTCTTTCAGACCAAGAATTCCATAGTAGTCTCGACTGCTTGTCATAGCAGCACCGCCAGTGAAACCAACGCTGTTCACTTGAAGTCAGAGAAAAATCCTTTTTGATCCGGAGAAAATTAATGATACTGTTTTCTATAATTGAATACAATGGCAGAATCCAACAGTAAGCGATCCTCGCATCGACTCGGATACACTTGCTTGTCTCATCCTCTACATCCTGAGAATCCCGTCAAATGAATCAAGCTCTTATCTATTCGTGGCCTTAGCGGATTGAACTTGAGT
>CAMYLW010000190.1 GCA_947259475.1 Thermodesulfobacteriota bacterium | reverse complement strand
TTGAATATTGGAATTTGGGATTTAATTGGAATTTAGTGCTTGGGATTTGTTATTTTGCAATGCTCCAGCACTCCATTACTTCATTTCATTTTGTCGTTAACTAATTATAATGATTGATGAAAAATTCAAGATCTATGGGGAATTGATTACCGTCGGCGATGAATTGCTCTCAGGACGGACCGTTAATAACAACGCCGCCCACATGGGGCACCATCTGAAACTGGCAGGCTTCCAAATCCGTTGGACAGCGGTAGTGGGAGATCGAGAGGAGGACATTGTTGCGGCCCTGCAACGGGCTATGGAACGGGCCCCTTTTGTTCTGGTCACCGGAGGTCTGGGTCCCACCGAAGATGACCGCACCAATGCTGCAGTAGCTACAGCTCTCGGGAGGCCCCTGCACCGAGACCCCGAATCCTGGCAGGTCATTACCAACCATCTCAAGAAGCACAACATACCCATGACCCAGCCCATCGCCAAGATGGCAGAGCTTCCCAAAGGTGCACGGCGCATAGACCTGACTCGCCCCAGGGCAGGCTATTATATTAGCCATGCAGACAAACCTCTCTTCTTTCTGCCGGGTGTTCCTGAAGAAATGGCGGATATGCTGAAAGCTTTCGTTCTGCCCACCCTCAAAGAACGATTTCCTGAGCCAATCACTATTCGTTCACAGGTCCTGCGCATCTTTGGACTCAGGGAGTCGGAAATAGCACAGCGGTTGGCAGAGTTGGATAAAAAATATTCCACCGTTGGTTTTGGCTACTTCCCGCACTTCCCGGAAAACCATTTGAGTCTGACTGTCCAAGCTTCAACTGCGACCTCGGCCGATACCATTCTTGAAGAAGTTGTTCAAGCCGTTGTCCAAGAATTGGGGCTCTACGTATATGGCCGGGGAGATGACCGGTTGGAAATGGTAGTGGGACGCAGCCTTATGGATAATGGCTGCACTCTGGCTCTGGCTGAATCGTGCACTGGCGGCTTAATTGCCCACCTTATTACCAACGTCCCTGGGAGTTCTGCTTATTTTGATCGCAGTATGGTAGCGTACAGTGATGCTGCCAAAACCAGCCATCTCTTGGTGTCACCTGATCTCATTTCCCGGCGCGGTGTGGTGAGCATGCAGGTAGCTGAAGCTATGGTGCGAGGGCTCAAAAGAGAAAGCGAACCGAATATTGCTCTGGCCGTGACCGGCCTCGCCGGTCCCACGGGCGGCACACCGGAAAAACCCGTTGGCACAGTATTTTTGGCTCTACTGAGTGACAAAGGTTTGCGTACCGAGAGGTTTCAGTTCGGGGGTGAGCGCCAGAAAATAAAGCTTGCGGCGGCCTATAAAGCGCTGGATTGGCTGCGGAGGGCAATGATCGATGAGTCCTTCTTCGATGTTGGATAACCCCGGGGCGGGTGAGCCAAAAACACCGAGCTTTGAAGTCTTCGTTCCAGCCCAAACCGTCCTACCACCAAGCAATGCACGTTTGGGGGTGCTTGGCGGTGCTTACAACCCTATAACTCGTGCCCACCTGCTGTTGGCCCGCTGCTCCAAAGAACAGTTCAAACTGGACGAAATAATCTTTGTGCTGCCCAAAACCCTGCCTAATAAACCTGTCATTGATACCTCCATTGAACAACGTTTGGAAATGATGCGGCTTGGCACCACCGATGTTCGCTATGTCTCCCTGGGTCTCTGCACCCATGGGCTGTTTCTGGACATTTGCGCCGCCCTGCAAAAAGTATATCTCCAGAGCCCTGAAATTTTCTTCATCACTGGACGTGACGCAGCTGAGCGGATTCTCAACTGGACATATCCCGATCCTGCCGAAGCTTTGGCCCACATGTTTGCCAGTTTTCAACTGCTGGTTTTCGAACGGGAGGGACAGTTGCAATTGCGCGAAAATCCTCTCATTAAGCAATACTCAACCCGTATCCACACCTTGCGGCTGAGCGAGAATATCGACCATATCTCTTCAACAGAAGTACGCCAGCGGATTTTTGCTGGTCGGTCCATCCAGGGACTTGTACCTGCTGCGGTAGCCGCCTACATAATGAATCACAATTTGTACAAAAAACAGTCTGAATAGCATTGAGACTGGAGTTAAGAGCAATGGGCCAGACTAGCCCACGCGAAGATTAGCAAACTCTACTCTGGTTGGAGAAATCCCTCATATTCGTATCTGAGATCATTGTGACCGGGTACGATAGTTGCAGGTTTTCTGACCGTTTAGGACTTTACTATATCAGAATGGTTGCGGGATTTAGGATTCTGTGGTCATCATCATAGAGTTGCCATGCAAGGAATCATGACCATAACAATATTCGGAAGACAATTCTCAATAAATATCATTCTCATTTCGTTTCTGTTCCTCGGAGTTATTTTCAAAGGAATCTATCTATACTCTTATGCGCTCAACAACCCTTACTACAGCATCGCCAGCATGGACTCTGCTGTTTATGTGAATTGGGCTCAGTTAATCAATCAGGAAGGATGGCTGGGCACTGAGATTTTCTACAGAGCACCTTTCTACCCCTATCTTTTGAGCATTATTTTCTGGTTTGCTCCAAACAATCTCTTGGCTGTCTATATTATGCAACTTGGTATGGGCATTTGCTCTGTGGTGCTCATCTATAGTATTGGCAAGAGAATCTACTGCGAGCGAGCCGGTCTTATAGCCGCCGGCTTCAGCCTCGTCTACTCTCCGCTTACTTTTTTTGAGACCAAAATATTGCCGACCATAACGGGGATATTCCTTGGTTTGCTCTCTATTTACCTTTTGAGCCGAGCCGAGCAGGAAAACAAATGGTACTACTGGATGGGAGGAGCCGCTACTCTCGGAGTCGCTGCCATATGTCGCCCCAACTACCTTTTGATGATTCCACTTATTATTTTCGGTATCCTTGTAGTGCACAGGAAACAGCTGAGAGAAACACCTATCCCCATATTGATCCTCATTCTGTTACCCTCGGTGATAATTGGTACGGTCACCCTGAGAAATTATGTGGTTGGTAAAGACCTCGTCCTCATCAGTGCCAATGCCGGGATCACATTTGCCCAGGGTAATAACCCATGGGCCCGGGGCAGCATAGCTGTTATTCCTGGATTTTCCGGCGAAGTGACCAATCAGAGGCATGAGGAGACTCAAATCGCTGAAAGAGTAGCGGGTCGCAAGCTCAAGCCTTCTGAAGTGAATACGTTCTGGTTCAATTGGGGTCTAACCTTCATTCAAAAAAAACCGTTGGCATATCTCAGATTGCTCCTTTACAAAGGTGCCATCCTCTTCAACAACCATGAACTAGGGAGCAACTATCTATTAGATGTGGATAAAGAAGTAACACCATGGCTAAGGCTCGCTTTTCTGCCGTTTGGATTCATCATGGCCTGGGCGGTCATTGGCTTCGCTCGCATTTTCTTGGAGCGTCCGGCGGCTCTGGCTCTGATTGCAGCTTTTATGGGCAGCTTTTTGACGGCGATGATCTTTTATGCCAATAGCCGCTATCGCATGACCCTGCTGCCCCCGGCAATCATTATGGCAGGCGGTGGTCTGGACTATCTTGTGCGTAACCCCAGAAGGTTCGGGGTCATTTCGCTCACAGTTGGACTCACATTCTTAATATCACTGCCCCCATTTTTGCCCTTAAATGACACACATTTGTCCAGGAGTAATTCTAGGGCCTGGGCTCACTTGGGAGGTGCCTACAAGAACAATAATCAGCTGGAGAAGGCTTTGTGGGCTTATGAAAAAGCAATAGGCATGGAACCAAACAATTACAGATATTATTTTGAAACGCTAAATCTGTTCGGCGCTCTAGAAAAAAGCAAAGACGATATTATACAATGGGCCCAACAAGTCTCTGAGAAAATATCTCAAGAACAGTATCGCTATCTTATCATTGCTGAAGCATACTATTCAGCAAATGACTATGATAAAGCGTTGGAATATATTCAAAAAGTACTATCACCCTTGCCGAAAGATCCCAGATTATACCTTTATTCAGGGATTCTTTGGGGTAGAATGGGGAAACATCATCAAGCGAGAGAAACATTTTCACGAGGCCTTGAGATGAATCCTGACAACATTGATCTCCAATATAACTATGCTTTGGCCTGTTTTATGTCGGGAGATAAAGAAGCAGCCATCCAAGCGGCAAAAAAGATCCTTAATCATGCTCCACACTTTGACAAGGTACGCAGTTTGCTTGATCAAATAGCGAGGGAACAGTAGACTGTCTTGCGTGGTATCAACGCTGTCATCATGCAGAAAGGGTTTGAGAGGTGCGACTGTCCATAGTCATTCCCGTTTACAACGAAGTTGGCACCATCCAAGAGATTGTCAGCCGCGTCCAAGCCGTTGATCTTGAAAAGGAGATTGTTATCGTAGACGATGGCTCAACAGATGGCACCCGTGAGCTATTGCAGGAAATTACTCTCTCCCACGAGAATGTCAGGGTATTGTACCATGACCGCAATCAGGGTAAAGGCGCTGCTTTACGGACGGGCTTTGCGGGCGCCACTGGCGACATTGTCATCATTCAAGACGCTGACCTGGAATATGATCCACGGGAGTATCCAGTCCTACTGGAACCCATTCTTGATGGCAGAGCTGACATTGTGTATGGCTCAAGATTTCTTGGTGGCCCCGATCCTTACGAGCGCGCGTTTTGCGCGCTGGGATGAGATCCTGGGCACCCCGGCGCCGCC
>CAMYLW010000189.1 GCA_947259475.1 Thermodesulfobacteriota bacterium | reverse complement strand
TTTTTCTTCTAGCTGCTTTTGCAGGCTACGCAGGGTTAGATGTGTTTTTACCCGAGCCAAAACCTCCTCTACCTGAAAAGGAAACTCGCCTCGAATTTATCAAACGATACGCTGAAGATTCCGGAAAACGACTTGAAATTCTAAAAGAAAAGGACAGAACTTGGTGGGAACAAGAGGTCTCCTTTTTTGAAGCGCAACGAATGAGAACCTGGGTTATGGTGAGAAGGATAGCTCATACAGCGCAGCACCGGGGAGAACAGACGACTTTGCTGAGAATGTTGGGAAGAGAAATCCATAGTATTTACGGACCGTCTGCTGATACTGGTGGCTTACCCCAAAATGATGCCTTGACTATATATGCCTACCCGGACATAAAGTCTCTCATTGAAGGCGAAGCGAAAGGTGGTTTAAAAGCACCCTTACCAGGACTTGGAAACAAACCATCCACAGAGCGGCCTGATCCTTAAAAAAACATCTATCAAAAAAGGGCACGGTCATGCGATCATATAAATTTCGGCCCGATTATTGAAAAACGCATAATTACATGACCGCCCTCTTTACTGATTTTGCATTGTAGCCTGTAGAGTTCTTAGAGATGTTTCTTAAACTATTCCTCGCCTTTACCCTTGTTCCTTTTATAGAAATCTACCTGCTCATCAAAATCGGGGCGCAGGTTGGCGCCTTCAACACTATTCTCATCGTAATTTTGACAGGGCTTCTCGGGGCCTCCCTGGCCAGGCTCGAGGGCATCAAAACAATGACCAAGGTCAGGGAGAGCCTGAATCGTGGAGAGCTCCCCGCAGAAGAAATGTTGGATGCCATGCTGATCTTCGCAGCAGGCGTTGTACTGTTGACACCTGGTCTTATTACCGATCTGGCCGGGCTTACTCTTCTGGTACCGCAGGCGAGATTCTGGTTCAAGCGCTGGTTGCGCAAAAAATTTGATGAATGGATCAAAAAGACCAACGGCAGAGGGGGAATGTCCATAAGATTCTAGCCCGACCCCTGATCGCCAAATCACAAAGGCAATGGTTTCTAAACCGATGATGAAGTTGTTTAAATTATTAAGATCTAAACGTGATCCCAAGAAGCATTGGGAAAATGTCTACCAAAAGGAGTCGCCCGAAGAGTTAAGTTGGTATCAGGACAACCCTGAAATGTCACTCAAACTGATCGCTGCTACTGGAGTCGGATTCGACGGCAACATCATCGATATTGGAGGGGGTACCTCTCAGTTGGCCGGCCTGCTGGTTGTTCAAGGCCACAAAAAAGTAACAGTTCTGGACATTGCTTCCCGCTCAATTGAAGAAGCAAGATTAACGCTCGGTGAACAATCCAACAGAATTAATTGGATTGAAGCTGACGTGACAAACTACAATTTTGCAGAAGAGTATGACCTCTGGCATGACCGCGCTGTATTTCATTTCCTTACAGACAGGCACGACCGAAAAAGATACGTGGATGCTGTTCAGCAGTCATTGAAGGCCGGCGGCCATCTAATCATAGCAACTTTCGGCTTAAAGGGTCCTCGCAAGTGTAGTGGCCTCCACGTTGTTAGATACAGTAACGAAACTTTGCATAAGGAATTTGGAAATAATTTTGACCTGGTCGAGACGTTCGTTGAGGTTCATTCAACTCCATCAAAGGTCCAGCAGGAATTTACCTACTGTCATTTTACCAAACGAGGCTAATCAAAGAACAGTGAAAATTTTATTCATAGGGGTCAGATCTTAAAAATTAAGTTTTGCAGTCGAATAGTTGACAATTAAAAGTTCCCCCCCACTCTCGGCCGGAGGATAAGCACCATGAGCAGGACATACGGAGGCAGGCGCAAATCGCGACGGCCTAAAAAGACGGGTGAAAGCAAGACCGTTGATGAGATCGTCAGGGAACTGCGGAAGAACATTTCTCCTGCCAGCAACTATCGAGAACGTTCGTTGAGTATTCACGGACTCTTATGCGCCAAATGTGGCAGAGAGTTCGACAATAAAAATAGACACTTATTGACTGTGCACCATAAAGACGGGAACCACCGGAACAATCCCCCTGACGGCTCTAACTGGGAAAACCTGTGCGTGTACTGCCACGAGGACGAACACAGCAGGGAGCTGCTTGGCGACTATTTGAGTGGAGAAGAGGGGGACGGAACCTAACCCTAGAAATTACTAACCAAGAAGGCGAGCCGGTAGTTGAATACGGCTACCGTTACCTGGTGGCTTGCCGAAACTCGTAGGGAAAAGGGGGACGGTAATGGAAGAATCAAAATCACGAATTAGTAGAGACATTATTAGGTCCTTTCGAAAGAATCTGAACGAGGACGTGATGTTCATGTGCCTTTACACGGGTGAAACTGATGGCGGAATTGTAACAAATGAGCGTCCTTTCACCGGAAAAGAAACTATAGACCTGTTAAGCGATGTTATCGAGGGAGCTGAGGACTTTATCGTGCCAGCGATAATGTATTCCTTGTTCAATGTTTATGGCCCAATCAAAGTATTTGATATTCTTAAGGACTATTCAAAAGGATTTGACATGAAAGGTCCTTTTAAGGTTGATCCCGGGGCAGGCAGCAGCGTGCCTCCGGTACCCGACAATTAAGTAAAGCATCCAGACCCGGGGGAATTAGCTTCGAGCTGCGCCCAGAGGGGGTTTTTAAGGTCTTTCCTTGAAGCGTGAGTCTACTGGAGTAATGGAGTCTATGAAATCCCAAGCTCCAAGCACCAAATTACAAATAAATCTCAAATTCCAATACTCAATAACCAAAACAAAAAACAGGTTTGGAATTTCGAATTTTAGTTATTGTGATTTGTTTGATATTTGTGATTTGGAATTTCTATTCCTACAATACTCCAAAACCGCTGGACATTTTTGGCAGGAAAACCATTGAAATTTGATCTGGTCCAGAGGACCAGGTTGTCTACGACTAAATAAAGGGGGTACTGCAATGGACAAGGAAGACCTCAAGAGGCTTGCTGAAAACCCTGAGTTCATCCAGAGCATTTACAATTACTGTGATCGATGGTGTGAACGCTGTCCTTTCACCTCGCATTGTTTAAATTTCGCCATGGACAGTGAAGAACTTGGAGATCAGGAGACTCACGACATCAACAACGAAGCCTTCTGGCAAAGGCTAACTGAAACATTCCAGATGACCCTCGAGCTCTTGCATGAAGCAGCCGAAGAAGAAGGAATTGATCTCGAGTCTATCGATGCCAAGGAATTCGAGGAACAAGATAGGTTGAACAAGGAGTTGGCCAAAAACCACCAATGCTCCCGCGCGGCTAAACTGTATAGTGAGATGGTGGATGATTGGTTCGATTCGGCAAAAGACATCTTTGGGCACGAAGACGATGAGCCAGACCTTGAGATGTCAGCGGATATGGGGGATATTGACCCGGCTGAAGAAATTTCCGACTTCGGCGAAGCGGTGGAAGTGGTCCGCTGGTATCAACACCTGATTTATGTCAAACTTATGAGGGCAATCCGTGGGGAGTTGGATGAAAGGCTAGAGATTCTTGATGAATTTCCTAAAGACTCGGATGGCTCGGCCAAAGTTGCACTAATCGCCCTGGACCGTTCTATTGCTGCCTGGGGAGAAATCCGCAATCTTTTTCCTCACCGTGATAATGACATCCTCGATATTTTGGTGCATCTTGAGCAGCTACGGAGGAACGCGGAAAAAGCCTTCCCGGAGGCAAGAGCATTTATCCGACCGGGTTTTGACAAGATAGATTTGAATAGTTAGTAAGGAGATAGGAGTCAGGGGTCAGAATTCATGAAGGAAAAATGAACCACCAAGACACGAAGACACAAAGAAAAACAAATAGTGGTGACAAGAGCTCAGCTGAGCAAGTTCGAAGAATGATGTGATGTTTTTTGCTTATTTATTCTTGGTGGCTTGGTGCCTTTGTGGTGAGAAAAAAATGAACCACCAAGCTCCGAGGAGTCAGGAGCCAGAATTCAGAATCCAGGATAAATTATGGGCTTTTGACCAGTTCTTTGCTGTAGAGAAAGGCGCCATCCCGCTCGACCCAACCATCACCCTGCCGTTCCAGAATCCAGCCGCTCTCCTTCTTGCCGCCGAAAGGAAGACGAAGTGGGGTGAAGGTGAAATCAGGGTTGTCATGAACCATGCCGAAGTGCTCCTGGAAAGCTCTCTCTGTCTCCCCGTCGGCTGAACCAAAGAAAGCCAGAAGAAAACCGTATTTGGTCTGAGTCAACTCCTGCACTAAGGGCTCATGGTCATCGAAGGGTTTGAGGACAAGAAAGGGACCGAAGAGTTCCAGGTCTGGAATTTCCCCTCCGTCCATTTCGAGAACCAGGGGGAGCACCCTCTCGCCTTCAATAGCGCCCGCAAGCTTACGAGCCCCTGAGCACTTATCCAGAGCCCTCTCAAGAATCAATCGGGTCCGTTCCACCCGAATGGGCCCAATGTCAGTCTCCGGATTGAAAGGATCTCCTACCGTTAAATTTCCAGTGTACTCCAAGATCTGCTCGCGTACCTCTTCGTAGAGATCCCTGTGAATCAGTACTTTTTTCAGGGTGGTGCAGTATTGGCCACCGTTGATAAATGCCCGGCGCGCAATAAACCGGCTTGCAGCCTGCGCGTCCGCATCCTCAAACACCACAGCTGCAGGCATACCGCCCGGGCCGGCAAAAAAAAGCTTGTCAAAACCGCTAGGTTGACTGCGGTATGCCTCCCCCACCGCCGAG
>CAMYLW010000188.1:4820-6923 GCA_947259475.1 Thermodesulfobacteriota bacterium | reverse complement strand
CCGTCCCGCGGTACCGCGGGATTGGTCCGAGGCGTACCTGAACGGTACGTCGCAGGGTACGGCACCCGAGGACGCCAGGAAGGACGGCCATATCCGTGGTCGCAGCAAGCGATTCATGAAACATCCGGGCTTTGTACCGTGCTAATATAACTTACCAACAGGCGACTCAGGACGAGAGCGTCACCGTCTGGTTCGAGCTTTCTACCGTCAGGAGTTGGTTTGGTCCGCCTGAGATCTCTGGGTAACTCTAGCTGCATTCCTTGAGCAGGTGGGAGATTGACTATATTATTAGGATTTCGGCCCCTTATTTCCGGGGGAATGCTCTCCGGATTAAAAATCCACTCATAGTGGCAAAGAGCTGCCTGGGCGACTTCGACGAATTGGTGCACCATGGTTTGGTGCAACCCGCCCACATAGGCGCATCTCTCATTGCGACCATGACCATGGATCGAAATGGCCATATTCACATGATTGATGAATTGCATGACAAGAGGACGGTCTTCAAGTTTCATGCGGTGGCTTGGTCGGTGCAAGGAAAGATTACCCGTGGACAGCCGACCAGCGTGCACGTAGAGGCTGGCGCCGCTGTGATAGGCTACGAAGCGCGCTATCTCCTCAGTACCTGGTTCGATGCCTCCCCCGTGTATGGCCACCAGACCCAAAGAACTCCCCAGGTGAAGATGTTCACTGGTGTCGCTAATTCCAGCCATAAGGATCAGCTCCTGCAGCGTTTTCAGCTCATGAATAACCCGCTTCAACACTATAGCAGAGAAGGAAAAGCGATCAAACTGGAATCCGTTTGTTGGTCTCAATGAGGGATCATGTTTCCTTTAGGTTCACTGTTGAACAATCCCACTCTACGGCCCAGCTACACGGACCATAATGAGCATAAAAATATTAATGTATAATATTAATAAAAATATATAATTTATTGTAATTTCAAATTAATAGAAATATATGAAAAAGAAAACTTATCGATCCAGATCAGTCCGACGTACTCCAAAACGCGGCCGCCCGAAAAGGGGTAGAATTCAACAGCATCCGCCCCGATTTCGACCTCAAGCCTCCCGCCAGCTCAAGCCATTGCTCGAGCGAATCGGCGTCCCCAAAGCTGCCCCCTTTGTTCCCGACCCCTTCCAACAAGAGGCCGTGCTCGCTATCGACAAGAGTGATGTGCTCGTCACCGCCGCAACCGGATCGGGCAAGACCTGGATTGCCCTCCAGGCTATGGAGAAGTTGCTGGCCAACAAGGGGAGAAGTTGGTATGCCTCTCCCCTCAAAGCGCTGTCCAATTCCAAGTACACCGAGTTCAGCCAGCACTTTGGTGCAGAAAATGTGGGGATTCTCACCGGAGATCGCAAGGAGAATCATCAGGCACCAATTATCGTAGGTACCACCGAAATCCTCCGCAACCAGCTCTATGATGCCATGTATCGGGGAGAGGACCTTGGGGTCGAACTAGTCATTCTCGATGAAGCCCATTACCTGGGAGACGAGGATCGTGGTGTAGTCTGGGAAGAAGTAATGATTTATCTCCCGGCTCGAACACGTTTGTTACTTCTATCTGCTACCATTTCTAATGCGGCTGAAATTGCCGGTTGGCTGGAATGGCTTCGACAGGTGGATTGTCAAATCGTGACCGCGCACAAACGTCCCGTCCCCATTCATCCGCTTTTCATGTTTCCCAGCGGCGAAGTTACTCCCCTTGGCCAACGGCGAGAAATGGCGGGTAAAGTTCGCCATTTCCTTCAAAGCAGCCCTCGAGCCGGTCTGACTCCGAGACGGGGGGTTGCCAATTTTTCCCAGATAATCGCCGCACTTCGTCACCTCAATCTGTTGCCTGCCGTCTTTTTTCTTAAATCAAGGGCGGACTGTAACCTTGCCTTGCTTGCAGCGCTTCCCCGGCTGAGTCCCAATGAGAGCGACGAGGAGCACCGTCATTTTAATGAACGATTCCGACAACTTTTAGAAAATCATCCATACCTTAGAAACCATCGGCAGCTTTCTTCTCTCCGCAGCGGGCGGGTGGCCGCCCACCACGGCGGCCAATTGCCCCAGTGGAAGGTGCTGGTGGAGACTCTGATGAAGGAAGGAGAGCTCGAG
>CAMYLW010000188.1:0-4722 GCA_947259475.1 Thermodesulfobacteriota bacterium | reverse complement strand
GGCAGGGCCGGGCGTCGCGGCATGGACAAAGTGGGCTTCGTTATTGTTCTCCCCGGACCATATCAGGACCCACGACTCATTTTCGACCTCCTGCACTCTACGCCTGAGAGCGTGGATAGCCAAATACAGATCACCTTCTCTATGGTCCTCAACTTACTGCTTTCCCATAGATCTGAAGAAGTGCGGGATCTACTTGCTCGCTCCTTTGCAACCTTTCAGAATCTGGAGAAATATCGAGAACTTGTTGAAGATCTAAGAGAACTCGAACAAGAGGTTGCCACTGAGCTGGAGGCAGCTAGATGTGGTGATTTGAATACAGTTCTACGCACTCTGTCCAAAAAACGCCAACTGGAGGAGGAACTCAAGCAAGCGCAACTGGAGCAGCGCCGGAGTTGGGACGCTCTCTGCAAACAGGCTTACCTTATCCCTGGAAGGCTATTTCGTAGCAAGAAAAGAGAGCTTCTCGTGGTATTGACCCGGGAGAGTCGAGGCGGAGCAGAGGGCGTTACTGCCATTCGGGTATGGCCACAGCATCGATTGCGCCGTGGTCGTTTGCGTAAGCGCTGGCTGCGTTTTACAAAAGTCGCCTCTGTATTGGACGTTTGCTTTGACCTTGCTGCCCTGGACACTCCGGAGAAGTGGCTAGAGTCTGTCCTCAGCATCCCGCTCGACACCTATCCAAAGCTTGAAATGAAAGAGCCCCTGCCCTACCCAGAGCAAGAAGTCTGGGAGACTCTGAAATCACGAGTACAAGAGGCCACGGCAGCAATTGCTGCACTCCCATGCGGGCAGTGTCCTCATTTGAGCAAATGTGAACCGAAAAAACGGAGTAGGTTCAGAGAAAAAATAAATAAAGTCCTCAGTCTTCGCCAGCGCCTTGATGACGTCACCAATCGGCTTTGGCACGAGTTCAATCGCCACTTTCACTTTTTGCAAGAAGAGGGCTACGTGGACGAGGCAGGCCGACCGAGCGCTGACGGGATCTGGGCATCACAGCTCCGGCTCGATCAACCCTTACTGGTAGCCGAGTCTATCCGCCTCGATGTTTTCCCTCATAATGATCCAAAAATGCTGGCCGGCCTAATGGCCCCTTTTGTCACTGACCGGGAAAGTCAAAGCGAGTCCTTAGAGCAGCTGAGCCTGAAAAACCCGAAGCTAGGCCAAGCGTTTGCCAAGATGGTTTCGGCCTTGCATCCATTGCGCCGACGCCTGCGGCAGAGCGGCTTTGCGGCAAATCCTTTATCTTTCTGGCCAGCAGCCGCCATTTACTTCTGGATTGCAGGAGCTAAGTGGGAGGAATTGATGGATATTTCCGGCCTTGACGAAGGTGATCTGGCCATGCTCATTTATCGCACCGCAGATAGCCTCCGTCAGTTGGAAGGGCTTACCCAGTCACACCCACACCTTGCAGCAAGTGCCACTGAGGCAATCCAACGCTTGTTACGAGAACCGGTACAGGTTCCAAATTGATACTGAGTCACAATCGAAGATTGTGCCGGAATTGGCATGGCGCATAGGGAAATAATTTCGAATTGCAGAATGACTTAAAGCTAAATCAAATATCCAGCTTATCGCTGACGGCTGAAAGACTGTCCTGCTCACCTTTCTCGCCTTTCCCGCCTACCCTAGACTAGCTCCAGAATCTTCTCCAGCTTGTAGTAATCCTCTTCTTTCAGAGCCAGAAATTTCAGACCCATGCCTGTTGGGTGGAGCGCAGCCTCCAGGGGATCAACCCAGACTACTTCGGCCAATGCAGTAACCGTTTCCAGTGCCTCGGGTAGTTCGATAGAAACAAACATTTCATATCCCACTTCATAAGGCGTAGCTGTTGTTACCGCCAGGCCGCCCTCGGATATATCCCTGAGCCCCCCCAGGTGAATACCCCCGTTGGTAAAGATTTTGACTTCGCCATCCATATTCTTGCGTGCAAAGCGCCGGCATTCCTTCATTTTCCCCTCACCTATTCTTCCTCAGAGTCCTTCTTCTTCACAATCACTTCCTCGACGTCGAGGGTGATGGGGCTTGCCAGATACCCGGACACTGCCTGCTCAACGAGTTCTTCAAGAGTAATCCCCTCCAGAGCAGCTCTAGATTTGGCCTGTTCGTGCAGATCATCAGGAAAGTTTTTGAGACTCAGTGTTCCCATGCGTCATCCCCCTATGAGTTTTTGCGCTGGATTTTATTACTATCAGGGGGAGGTAAAGAACGCAAGGAAAATGCAGCTGGCAGCCCTTCGATAAGCTCAGGACAGGCAGGCAGGGGGCAGCCGGCAGAAATCAGAGGTCAGAGATCAGAGGAAAGAAGAAAGAGATTCTCCTGTGGGAGCGGCTTTCCAGCCGCGATCTCGTGATTTGAACGATTTCTACGACTTTTACGCCTCTTACGACTTCTACGATTTCAACGATTTCAACGACTTCTACGATTTTAACGATCTTAAATCTACAATCTACAATCTTAAATCTGAGATCTTCTCTCTGGCACGTTTGTTGCTTAAATCCAATATGTTAGATGATCTCACGCAAAGGAAAGTCTGGCAAGATGGAGCAACTGTTAGCAGATCTTTTCGGTCTTCTGTTGGTTCTTTCAGGATCCCTCTGGGGTATTGCTGTGGGATCCTCGCTGAACAGCGGCGTGGGAGGCTTGTTGGGGCTGATTGTAGGAGCCCTGTGGGGTTTCCATATGGCGGACGGCTGTACACTCTTCCTCAAGACCCAAAAAGGGCGCAACTATGAAGCCTACGAAAAGGGTCTCACTACAGTTTTTGCCCAATCTGAAAGAGCTCCCTTATCAGGCTCAAGACGACCTTGGTTGTCCCGTATCTTGGGCCGTAAACCAGCGAAGCCACCCCTACCTGAAACCAACGACCTCCATAGTCTCGAGGAGATTCAGCGCCGCCTCAAGGCAATAAATTCCCAAGTTTGGCGAGAGTTGCGCCTTGGTGTACTCTCAAGCTGCTATGCCGGGCTATACAGTGTACATCTCGATGAAGCGGGAGAAAGGCTGGATTGGCAAGAGGTGAACCGTCGAACAGTTGCCGCCCTGCACCGTTTTGAAACCGCCAAGAAAGAAGAAGAGCGCCGGGCCAGTCTCAACGAAGCTCTTGACCGTATTGGGCAAAAGCTGCTGCTTGTCCAGAAGGCCGCTCTACGCAAAGCTGACAAGCTCAATAAGGAAGAAGAGCGAGCAATTCAAAAAAATGAAGCGGAGCTCTGGCGCCTTTCTCGCTTTGCTCGCTTGTCCCCATTGTAAGACCAACGAGCTACCCAAAATCACCAGAACTCCTTCTCCCCCTCCCAACCATGCGTTCTTGACCTGCAGTAAATCAAGCAGATTGATTGATTTGGCTCAAAAGGATTAATCTGGATTAAAAGTCCTTCCTCTTTGAGCCGGTATAAGTATACTGGATCAGAGGTCAGGGGTCGGAAGTCGGAATCAGAGGAGAGGTTATGTCCAAAGCGAACGCCGATATCCTCATCGTTGGTGGTGGCATCATCGGCCTTACCATTGCCCGAGAGTTGGTCCAGAAGGGATACCAAGATATTATAATTATTGACAAAGAAAAGGATTTAGCCAAACACGCTTCCGGGCGCAACAGCGGAGTGCTGCACGCTGGCATTTACTATGCCCCGGATAGTCTGAAGGCCAGATCTTGTCTGAGTGGCAACTTCCTCATGCGGGACTACTGCAAAGAAAAAGAACTGCCGCTGCTGGAAACCGGCAAGGTAATTGTCACCCGGAACGAGAAAGAAATCCCCACCCTGAAAGAACTCTACCAACGGGCAATCGCCAACGGTGCCAGAGTAGACATAATCGACCAACAGCAACTCGCGGAGATAGAGCCCAACGCCAGAACTGTAGAGAACGCCATCTATTCTCATGATACTGCAGTTGTTGACCCCAAAAAGGTTATGTTGAGTTTGCAAGCTGACCTGGTCTCCACTGGTAAAGTACAATTTTTCCTTAACTGCGCCTTCGTAGGCACGAGGGGTAGTTCCACCGCACTCACAAGCCGCGGTGATATAGGATTCAACTACTTCATAAACGCGGCAGGTGCTCATTGTGACCGTGTAGCCCGGGCCTTCAATCTAGGCTTGAATCTCCGCATGATTCCCTTCAAAGGCATCTATAAGAAGCTGAAAAAGCAAAAAGTACACATGGTACGCGGGAACATCTACCCGGTTCCAGACATTCGCAACCCTTTTCTCGGAATTCATTTCACCCGAAGCGCCCATGGTGAAGTGTATCTGGGGCCAACCGCCATCCCAGCCTTAGGCCGGGAGAACTACGGTCTGATAGAAGGAATCGATGCGGAAGGGTTAGCAATACTCTTCCGAGACGCGGTTCTCTTTCTTGCCAACCCCAAGTTCAGGGATGTGGCCTTGAAGGAACCAAAGAAGTACCTAACCCCATTTTTCTTTAACAGCGCCTCAAAACTAGTAAAAGAGCTACATCCGAGAGATATCGAACCTGCAGATAAGGTTGGAATTCGCGCCCAACTGGTGGATTGGGATAAAAAAGAACTGGTCTTGGATTTTCTCGTGCAGAAGGAAGAAAATAGTATCCATATACTCAATCCTGTGTCCCCTGCCTTTACCAGCTCCATGGATCTGGCACAGAAAATAGTAAAAGACTATTTTGGTAAATAAGAGGTAAGCCCTTCGACGGGCTCAGGGCGCTTCGCGCGGTAAGCGGTAAATCATTAATTAGGGAATTAGTTGATTT
>CAMYLW010000187.1 GCA_947259475.1 Thermodesulfobacteriota bacterium | reverse complement strand
AACTTTTCCTTCCAGAGCATTTAACGCAAAATATTGTAGCTCGGTCTCAAAGGGCAGAGTGTAGATTAAAGTATGTAATCTACACTTCCAGGAGACAGGTATGGATTGGCAGTTTCTGAGGCGCCTGCCTCCTTGGGGGACTTTCCACCTCAGATCGCTGGCTCGCTTTTCCTGTCATTTCTTTGCTTCAGCTCGGCTCTGACCATCAACGCCAATAAGACCGAAGTCGAAATGATCGCTCTCAACGAATAAATGGTGGCCAAAACGCCTTTGCTCGAAAGCAGTGAAATGCATGGAGCCAAAAACAGGCCGATCCAAGCAGCAAATGATTCGGTGTTCTCGTTGGACTTCCATATCCTGCTTATCACCGGAAAATAGGCGATGACGAGAATAACCTGAATAGAAACATGGGACACAACGTGCTGCTGAGAGATAACCCAGAACACCACGATGGCCAAAACTGCGATTAGGCAGCCGAGATCGAACCTGTTGAATCGAGTGCTTCGGTCACCGAATATGAATATGAAAACTGAAACTGTTACCACCAAGACAAGATCCGAGGTATTCAGGATATTGTCGAGGAGACTGTAGTCTCCTGCAGACAGATAGGTGACTAAACTGCCAGCCACCGCGATGGAGAAGAAAACCCACATGGCCAAGGCGGGCCTAATCCTCTCTTTCCAGATCAGCCAACAATATCTCATCAAGATAAAGAGGTTAATCGCTACAACGGCAATGATCGAGGTTTCTCTCACCAAAATCCTCCTAACCTGCCAAATTCCCACCCCGCACCGGATCGTAATACAAAACTACCATTTTGGGCAAAAGAAAAGTGGAGTCGAAGCTCCGCAGTGTTGTTTGGAAAATGAATAGTTCAACTCTACGCTTGTTGGAGTATGAAAGGGGTCAGGGCCAGAATCTTATTTGACTTGACAAAATGGTTGTGGAAATGCTGTAACCATCTTGCAATTGGGCGTGTTATTGGCGGCTAACTGAGTTGGATGAGGGGAGAATGAAATGTCCAAGGGATTGACGGACACACTAACTAAGGAAGAACTAGATACTTTGACTCGGACTCTGGTATTGGAGGAGCCACCTGTCCCTGAAGGGACTTCTGTCATTAGACCAAAGTTGAAGTATATGGCAACTGCAGAAACAACTACTCTAAAGATAATGAACGGAGCTGCTGGTGTGCTTGAACAGAAGGGTATGCCGCAAAGGGCTGCCGATTTACGAAAAACTATTTTAACTGGGGCTTATGGAGACACGCCTATTGAAGCTATGAAAGTGATAAGAGAGTATGTTCGGTTGAAGATTATGGATGAAGAAGGGAAAGAGATAGGAAGCGTAGACTAACAATCCGCTCGGGTGTACTTCGGATTTATGTTCTTGGCCAGTGCTAATAAAAAAGCGGAGCCAAAAACTCCGCATATTCTAGGCTGAAACCAAGATATTGTAGCTCGGTCTCGATAGGCAAAAGTGGAGTATGTAATCCACAGTAATCATTTATCTTGACAAGGTAGATGGAGGGCGTTCACTCTCCTTTTCTTAGTCTTCCTCCTCATCCTCGTCCTTCTCCTTACTCGGGACCACAACCAGGTCGGGGCGCTGAACCCCAGGCGGCGTTAAGATTGAGCCAGGGGATTTATCGACACTACGCACATGCAGATCTCTTTGAGGGAAGGGGATCTCTATTCCCTCCGATCGGAATCTGCTGTCGATTGCCTGATTAAGCTCACTTTGTATCCGCTTTCTGTCAAGAAAATCTCTGATCCAAACGCGGAGTTCGAAATCAAGCGAGCTGTCACCAAAATCTAAGAATAGAACCGACGGGGCAGGATCGGTTAGCACCGACATATTGTGTTCTGCAACTTCCTTGAGCATCCGCATAACCAGTGGAACATCAGAACCATAGGCGACTCCCACCGGTATTCTGAGCCGCACACGTCTTTCGGAAAGAGTCCAGTTGGTCACCTGGTTTGTAATGAGATCGCTGTTGGGGATGACAATATCCGCATCATCGCGGCTTGTAACCAATGTTGAACGCAGGCCGATCTTTTTAACCTCACACGGTAGATCAACCAGTTGGATCGACCTACCCTGATGGGTCGCTCAAAGAGCAGAATGAGACCGCTGGCAAAGTTATTCACGATAGCTTGCAGACCAAAGCCGATTCCAATTCCTATCGCACCTCCAAGGATTGTCAGGTTAGTGAGTGTGAATCCAAGCGCCGCAAACGCCAGTAAAAAGCCCACCAAGATAAGAAGGTACTGGATTAATCGGGATATTGACAAACCGACTCCAGGTTCGACATGGCGCTTGGGGAATACCTCCTCCAACAACAGAGTCTGTATAGCCGAAGATGCGACGAACGAGCCGTAAAGAAGAGCAGCCGCGGCAAGCAACAGCCCGAAGGAAATCCGGTGGGATCCCAGGGTGACGCCCAATGACAGAACGCCTTTGAATGCCTCAAGAGGGCTGTCGTACACGTGCCAGAATGTGAGGATGGCCACAAGGATGAAAGACCCTATAAAGAGGTTAATGAAGAGTGCAGATTTAGCGGCGATGCTTGTGCCGTGGTTGCGGAAAACCGATATTTTTTGAAGGCGAGATCTGTAAACAGCCCAATCCAAACCGCCCCGTGCGAGGAGCATTAACAGCCAAGCTATCAGGACAAAGCCGAATGTACTGAGCGAGGAATCCAGTAGCTCCAAGGCCAAGTCCGCCTGCCCACTCACCTCCACAAGCGCTACAATCATGAAAACCAGACTTCCAAGGCCAAGCCCGTAGGTGTACCAGGGCGAGTCCTTTCGACGACGACTCTGCCGAGCGAGCCACAGGCAAAGGATTAGGCCAACCAGGGCAACGATGAAAACGTGCAGCCGGAAAAGCGGCAGTGGCAGGCTCAAAACTTGGAATAATTCGATAGTGATCAGAATGAAAGCCAGCCCATAAATGAGCCACCTGTGCGTGGATCTGGTCGTGTAGACTCCAACCACGCGAGCAAGGGCGATCCAGCCGAAAACCCGCAAGAACAACTCCCATGTTGGTGGATACGACGTATAGAGTGCACTAAGGGTTCCGACACTGACGGCCACGCCGAGTGCAAAGGGTCGCTTGGCTAGGGAGCGCAACTCCTCTGACTCCTCCAGAGACTGGCGAGAACGCAGGAGCACAGCGGCCAGAGCTAGGGCGAGCAAGACCTGCAGCAAAATCACCCATCCCTGCCGTGCAAAGAACTGCTTGTCTGGCAAGGTTGCGGCGCGGATTCCTTGTCCCAGTTCGTGCCCTAAACCCAATGAAAATTGTGCAAAGTATCGAGAAGAGAACATCGGCGGGGATGTTTCTATCGAGACCACACCGCGCCTGTCCGAAATCAGACCATTAACCTCCGAAACAATTGAATACGTTCTAGCGTGAAGATCACCTCCCCTTATCTCTGCTGCGAGCAACGGCTCCAAATGTTGGGAGATTGCGGTACGCGCCTTAGAAATCGTTTCTTGGGCTCTGGCAAAAGTGGACTGCACCGCAGGAATTTGCAGATCTTCATCTGGAGAAGCTTGCCATTGGGACCATTGTTTCTTCTCCTCCGACCACTCCTTTCTTAAAGCTGAAACTTTCCTAAGGCTTGCGGTAACGGGCTTTAAGTTCGTTTCCAGGAAATCTCTTTCCTGCTGCAATGCCGTTTTGAGTTGGATAAGCTGGTAGTAGCCTGTGGTTTTCGCAGTTTTCAGCTCCTCCAATCGACTGGAGAGAGCGCTCAACCTTTCCTCTGCACTGCGGAAGCTAGTCTCAGCAGCAGATGGATCGAAAACTTCTTCTAAGCTCTCCTCTAGATCGGTCAAGCGATTAGACAGTTCTGATGCCTTGAGGACAAGATCAGCCAGGCCTGGTGTAGAGGCTACTGCTTGTTCCGTTGCGGCCCCAGAGGCAGGCTGAGAGGTTTGAGCGGTCTCCTTGGCATAGGCTAACTGCCCGAAGCACAGGGTGGCAAACAGGGTGAGAATGGCCGCTGGGATGATGCGGTTCATGGGATTTTCCTTTGTTTGGTGGCTGCATGGAAATCTGGTCTGCTCGCCGTATCGTATTGGTCTGCTGGCAAGGTGTCAATAGTAGGGGAGCAAAATACTTGATTGTGAGCCTAGTATCTCTCTGGAAGGTTTCTAGGGTTTACATTTTGATGAGAAATATAGCCCGATCTCGGTCGCTTGAAAAACTGTGGATTACATCCCTTAATTCACACCTATGAAAAAGCCGTAGTCAAGTCAAAAAGCTCTGTTAACTGCTCGTCTGGAACCACGATATTGGGCTCATCGCCAAACACCTATCCGTGATCACCCAAAGGTGTCACACTATCATGTATTTGATAATCGGCGTCCCAATCACTTCGTCGGCCTCACCTTTTGTGGGCCATGTGAATTAACGGGTTACGCGCAAACAGGATAGGTCTCCTTGTAAGGTGTTTGGTTTTTCCAAACGTAGAAAGCGTACTGCAGAATCTTATGGGCTGTGGCCACAATGGCCTTTTGATAGCCCCCCTTGACGATTCTTCTGCGGAAGAAAATCCCCAACCTGCAGTTTTTCATTCTGGCTGCAGCCTGGGCAGCCTCGACCAGAGCGGTTCTCAGGTAGCGGGATCCTTGTTTTGTTATCCTGCCCCTTTTCTCTTTGCCAGCACTGGCATCTAAGGAAGGCACCAGACCGGCGTAAGAAGCCAGGTTCCG
>CAMYLW010000186.1 GCA_947259475.1 Thermodesulfobacteriota bacterium | reverse complement strand
CGAAATGAAACTACAAACAAAAACACTTATTACTATAGCAGCTGCTATGTTTCTTGCGATAGCGGCAGTCACAGGCACGTATGCCGGACATTACGGTTATGGGAAAATGTATTCCATGGACCTCGTTCATACGGCTTACAGGTCAAATCTAAAAACCCTAGTTACGACAATTGACGCTGCTGGTTTGACTGAGACGTTAATGAATAACGGGCCATTTACCATTTTTGCACCCACTGATGAGGCCTTTGCCGAGCTACCTGCAGGCACTCTTGATGATCTATTAAAGCCTGAGAACAAAGATGCTCTGATAAACATCCTCACTTATCACGTGGTACCTGGTAAAGTGATGGCCTATGAGGTATTCAAATTGCGTTCAGCAGCCACAGTTAACGGAGAAGAGGTTACGATCACGAACGACGAGGGTATCAAGGTCAATGACGCAAACGTGACCCGTTTCGACATATTGGCGAAGAACGGTGTGATCCATACCATAGACAAAGTAATAATTCCCAATAGTTAGTTCGTAAGAAAAGCCTGATGCACGTGAGCCAAATGATAACTTGCTTATCACAGTGATCCTGAACATAGAAATTGGTAAGGCTCAAACTGCATTCGGCTTTTTTTTGGGCCTAATCTTCCAGAGTTTGGCCTCGGTTAAAAAACGTATAACGTGGAGTGGAATGTTTGTGGTTGAGAATGAATTCTAATAATTGAATACGCCTATGTATTCAGCTCCGCAGAATAACTACACGCCCTCTCTGCTCTCAGGAGAATATTTCGCAATTCGTCATCCCGGCCAAGTCCCGTAACGCCGGACGCGAGCCGGGATTTAGAAAGAATCTGATTATATTGAACTTTCGCTGGATTCCCCTTCGACTTCGCTCAGGGTGGTGAGTCCTTCGGTTTGGCTCAGGGTGGTGAGCCTGTCGAACCACGGATCTCGTCCGCCTGAGGCGGACTCGTCCGGAATGACGAGTTCGGTGAATTGTGACATGGTTTCGCAAGAGAAAGGACATTTATTGCGGAGCTTAGTGAAGAGGCGTTTCATTGAATATTGACGCAAAAACGATGGAAGGTAAGCGCAGTAAGACCTAAGAATGTTTGACGACGATACCTAGATAGCCATCAACGGTAAGCTCATCGCCGGTGTGAATGAGGGAGGCGGCGTTGGGAATGCCGGTGACACAGGGGAGGCCGTATTCTCTGGCGATAATGGCGCCGTGAATGAGCATGCCGCCCCTGCGTTCTACGATTCCCGCAGCCAGAGGCACAACAAAAGTCATGTTGGGGTCAACCGCGTCGCAGACCAGGATTTCTCCGGCTTTAAACTCGAACAGGTTTGAGAGACCGTCAATGACCCGCGCGCGTCCCCGAACCACCCCCGGACTTGCTGGTTGCCCCACGAGCTGCCTGGGTCTGACTTCGAAATTGGTCTCATCTACTTTTGTGACCGTTGCCGTCTTCGGCAGGTAATCAGGATCATTGAGAGCATTGATCACTTCCATGGGATCCAGCCCATCCCATTGAATATCTCCTCGATGCGCCAGACGACCCTTGCTTTCCTCTATGGCCAGCCGTAATTGATTCTCGATCATACCAAAATAGATGTTGTCATCGTCTCGCAGCCTGTAGCTGGCGCGGCCCAGATCCAAGAGCTCTTCCATATTCTCCCTTTTCTCACCTTCGAAGCGGGATAGAAAGCCATGAACCAAGGCTTCAATGTCTCCGGGGCGGAACCGTTCTTTTGCTGCAGGACGGGATGCCATTTCCAGCAACAACCTGACAATGGCATCGCCCCCCTGGGTGCACAGTTCTTCAGAGCAGGAGAGGTCGCCAAATTTGTCAATGAACTCTTCTAGTGCCACTGAGAACGGGTGATCAGGTTGATGATAGCTTAGATTACTCAAGCTGTGAGAGAGATTTGAATCCCCTCGGATCATGGCGGCCATATTCTCGAGCCTCCTGTTCCTCTCCAGGCTCACCATCTCCGTTGCCCCCAAGAGATCCATAAACTCGTAAGGATCGGATGGACTAACCGCATCGTTATACACCTGCCCGAACAACCTGATTCCGTGCGCCAGGGGGATGAACTCACTCCAGTAGATGTCCTTCCATCTGTCATGCGCCTGTTGTCTGCCGGCAAGCTCCTGGGCCAGATCAGAATCGGAAAGGTTGGAGAGGTCCTGTTGGGCAAAAGCTTTGGCTTCCCGTTGCATTTTGGGGATCAGCTCGCTCTCGACTCTGGTGCGCAATCTGCGTAAATTCTCAAAACTCCTCCTGAGGGTGAAGTACCAGGCTCGACTGTCTTGTTCCTGCTCGGCTCGAAAAGAGGTGATGGGTCTAGACTGTAAAACGTACAGCTCATCCCCCACAAAAGTCCATTCAACATCCTGCGGAGAACCGAACAACTCTTCCGCCTGGAGAGCGAGCCGAAACACTCTCACCACCTCATCCTCACTGAGTGGGGGGTTTGCCTGTTGTTCAGTTGAAAGTGTCTGTAAACGAGTGGAATCAGGCCCGGCAACCACCTGCTTTTCTCTGTTTGCCGGGAAATGACTGACGATTGTCCCGTTTTTTCGATCCAAAAGCCACCGATCTGGTTCGATGCTGCCGTCAACCAAGCCTTGATTGAACCCGTAGACACTTTCGATCACAGCTTGGTGAGGGGCATTGGGATTCTTGCCGAAAGCGACCCCGGAGCGATCCCCTGAGATTAGCTTCTGAATTACCACAGCCATGGAACTCTTTTCCACATCCAAGCCCAGTTCTTGCCGGTAAAGCAGCGCTCGATCCGACCAGAGTGAAGCCCAAACCAGCCGAATGTGTTCGAGGATGGAGTCTACACCTTGTACATTTACGTAAGACTCGTGCAGACCAGCGAAAGAGGCGTGCAAGGAATCTTCACCGGGGGCGGAGGATCGCACCACCAGAGACTCTCCTGGAAATTTGGATTCCAAGACACTCTGAAGATCAGTGCGGAGATCGCTTGGCATGGGGGTATTAATGAACAAGTTGCGAATTCTGAGCGCCGCATCCCACATCTCTTCCCATCGTACCTCAGCAAAGTCCTTGCGGTTGAACTCCATCAAGATTCGTGCGCCCAAACCTGTGGTCTCCAGGAAGCGATGATAAGCATCCACCTTAAGGCAAAGGGCCTCGGGCACCTTCATGCCGTTTTTGACCATGGTCGCCAGCGCAAAGCTCTTGCCGCCGACACTTTCGCGGTTATCATTACCGATCTGTTCAAGGGTGAGGACCAGTTCCATCACTTTACATGAAGCTCCATGACATTTTGGAATCTTCTCACCAGGTAGTAAGTTTCGACCTGAATCTTTAATAAGGCGCAGCTTGGAGATCGAACAAATTCCTCCAGCATCGGGTGTTTGGCCAGGTAGATGGCGAGGACTTCATCTCGCCTTGAATGCACCACCTCTTGAGCTGCGCCGGTTGCGGTGACAGCCGCAGCTTGAGAAAAATCAGAGTCCTGATTCGAACGATTGTCAATCAACATTGTTACTCTGGCATCAGCCTCGATGTTGGCGTACTTCCTGGTGGCGCGAGCCGTGACAAAGTACAAGCACTTCAGGTCGTCGCTCGGGGCAAAAGCTATGAGGTTGGCATATGGCTGCCCCTCGTTTTGGGTGGCCAGGACCGCGAGTTTTTGTGACTCAAACAATTCTCTTATGCGATGTTCAAGCTCTGATTCCTCGCTCAAAAGGGCCTCCCTCCTGGAACCAGAACCAGTAATTTGTTCCACTGCTCACCTCCACTAATGATTTTTACTTGCTTCTAGTTTGCTAAGAATCATGTTGTAGAGCACCAGGAGCTCATTCCCGGCACGGATATTCTCTGGGGAAGCCAATACCGCCGAAACTTCCTCTTGGTCCACACCAACCTGGTCACAAAACAAACGGGCCTGATGGTAAGTTGGCAACCAGACCAACTTTCTGGAAATTTCCTCGAGTGAGCCAAAAATCCTAAGAAAATGGCCTACGTTCAATATGAAATATATGCGGCTTGGGAAAGGAGAGGTCACCTCAATGATTTCATCAGGATCCCAGACAAAACAACCCACGTGCGGAGTCCATGGCAGGCCCCTTTCCTTGAGTTGGGCTGCAGCCTGGCAGTGTCGCAGGTCAAAAGGAATGGGAGGTAGATCCGTCTGAGGATTGAATGGAGTAGGTTTCATGAAACTACAGTGATTCCTTTCTGTTCTGATATTCTCTCAAAATTTTAAGGGCCTTGAAAGCGCTGGTTTCCTTGTCCTTTATCTCCAGCATTAAATCAAAGTCAAATCCTCTGGTCGCATGGAGGAACTTTTTGAAGGTTGCTATGTTCAGCGTTTTTGCGTGGGATCCAGGCCGCTGGCCTCTCTGCTGACTACTGTAGTCTACCATAGGAATGCCATCTGATTCTTTCCAGGTACTCCCAGAAAGTTGCAAACCTTGTCGCAATGTTTCACCGTTGTTGAGGCATTGGTGGTGAAAGGCGTCGAATAGTATTGGAATTTTAATTTTTTGGTGTACCGACAAACAATCCTCCAGGCTATACGATCTGTCGTCGTTTTCGATAACCAGCCTGCTTTTAAGGGACTTGCTCAAAGAGCTGTATCTCTCAATAAACCTGCTGATGGCTGAGCGCTTGTCGCCGTACACTCCACCAACATGAATCTGAATCTTGGCGGTGCTGTCCAGGGCCATTTCGTCGAGGACGGTACAATGATATTCTAGTTCCCATA
>CAMYLW010000185.1 GCA_947259475.1 Thermodesulfobacteriota bacterium | reverse complement strand
ATGGTACGTTCTATAAGAAAGATAACCAGACGACCTACCGTATCGCCTGGAATAGGAGAAGACGTCCAGACCGTGCGGATCGGTATATTTTTCCTGCGCTTGGTCTGGAATTTAAAAGAGATAATCTCCGAGGTTACCGAATACGAGTTATAGATCGCCAGCAGCCTGGTGACTTTCGCCAGGAGCTTTGGCTGCAACTCCGCACTGATGAGGATTTCGATAGAGATGGGCAAAGTGATTCCTACAGTTATCGCAAGTATAGCTATCAGCGCATTAATCGGCGCAACAGATCTGTAGGTACAAATGGCCGGTGGCGGGCACAGAACAGATTTTGGTTCGATATCAATGGATGTCCAGCATGGGCTAATTGCCGATGAGTGAGCCTACCTGAAACTTTCTACTCCGCTAGCCAAAACGGCATAAGATTAGTAAATCGACCACGGCACAGTAAAGGTGGATCGTTAGTCTGTAAACTCTCCTACCGCTTCCCTAAAACTTGTCGGGTAGACCCAGACAATTACTTGTCTGAGCCCCCCACAGATCCGGACATGCGGGACTACCGCATCCGGCTCCTCGGGTTACGGATTCGCTACGCCGCGACGTACAGAGTGGACGGCAACTGGTGGAGGAAGGGGGTAACGCTCTAAGAGCTGGAGGAAGCGCTCCCAGGTCACGACCGCCCGCTGAGAGCGGCGATTGAGCCACTTCTGCCAGACCCGCCGGACTGACCAGGCGAAACGCGAGATGGTGTTTCCATTACCAGTGATTCCGTAGTATTGGTAATGGCCCCGCAGTTTCCAGGCGAGCACTCGTTGTTGCTCAGCGAGCGGTCGATGCCGATTGTCCCGACACCACTGAGCGATTTTCTTGAGAGCACGTCTGAACCGCTCCCTGGCTGTCCGACGCTTGATCACCCAGTTTCCTCTCAGGGACCGACCCCAGTAGTGAGTGAAACCCAGGAAGTCAAAGGATCCAGGTCGCCCGGTCCTTCCCGATCGCTTGCTAGGAGGCCGAAACTTTACTAGTCGGGTCTTCTCGGGATGAAGAGAGAGCCCGTATTTGCCCAGTCTCTTCGACAACACATCCAGCACCTTGCGCGCATCCTTCTCATCTGAAAACGCGATGACAAAATCGTCCGCGTATCTGATCAGGAAGGCGCGACCCGAAAGTCTCGGCTTAACCACCTCCTCAAACCACAGATCCAGCACATAGTGGAGATAGATGTTAGCAAGCACGGGCGAGATCACCCCACCTTGAGGAGTGCCAGCATCAGGATACCTAACACTCCCGTCCTCAAACACACCCGCCTTCAACCACTTGTCAATCACTCGACGCAGTACTCCGTCACGCACCCGCTGGCCAAGAAAGCGCCTTAGATGGCCGTGATCAAGAGTGTCAAAGAAACTCTGGATATCCACGTCCAGCACCCAACCACCCCTCATGTTCATCAGGCTCTGCCATAGTATCTCCAGAGCCTGGTGTGCCGACCTGCCGGGCCGAAAACCAAAGGAGCAATCCAGAAAGTCCTGCTCGCAGACTGCCTCCAGCACCATTACTACCGCCCTCTGAAGCACCTTGTCTTCAAATGTCGGTATCCCTATAGGACGGTGCTTTCCTCCGCCATCCTTCGGAATATGCACCCGCCGTACAGAAGGCGCTTTGTAGGTGCCAGACTTAAAGCGGTCTAGAAGCGACTTAAGATTCTCCCCAAGGTTTTCCGCATAGGCTGCAGCTGTCTGCCCATCCACACCAACAGCTCCGCTCTTGCGGGTGAGACGATACGCCTCACGCAAGAACTCGATATCGATGTGATGGGCCAGGGTGGTGAGCACCATGTCCGGCGCTTGCCTCGCCAACTCCGCTATCTGCTGAAGTTTCGTTGAGACGGTTGTGGGACTCGACGTTCCCGCCATCTTTCCCTCCAGCAGTCCCGTAACTCGGTACCCCCTTCCCTCCACAGGGTCCCCTAGGGCGGGTTCCCCTGCTTCACAGGTACTATGAGGTACTCCGACTCCCTCTCGACCATCCCGCCTCGCTCCGCTGCCTTCGCTCGGCGGTACCACGCACTGTCCGCATGGAGATGAGAGGGCCTCCCAGGTTCCTGGGGAACCCCCAATGTGTACATGCCCTGCTCTCAGACCCCGGCAGGATCTCCACACCAGGCCATGGGCACGGTGAAAGAGGCTAACCAAGACTACGAACGTTTCGTCGCACGCGACTACCGCGGACCATGTCCTGCCTACCACTTATCAGCAGCCCTACAGCGTGTCGATGTTGCCTTCCACCAATGTGACGGCGTCGACTCCCACGACAAGTATATTTCGGGGCTCAATCACACAGCCTGCACACTCGCTGTCTACGCTTCGCAACATGGGTTACCCCAATGCCACGCAAGACTCGCTTCCGGCTGGTGGCCAACCTTAACCGGACGGGATTGATTACCCGTAGGGTCCCAACACAAGGTTTCAGCAACGATCTCTACATCGCTTCCCCCTTGTCCAGGCTTTCCTGGCGCACCACATTACATACTTTAATCCACACTTTCCCTCTTGAGAACAAGCTACAATACTTTGTGCTAGATTCACTGAGGGCAGAAGTGTGAATTAAGGGATGTAATACACAGTCCGCTCCCACCCCTCCATGCTGCCTACCTCGCTTTCTCCCTGGCACTCTACTTGCAATATTCCTACTCCACAAGTGCATCATCCCAACTGTTGCTTTGATGACCGTATAACCTTCTGTACAGAGGGTTCTGAAATGGGGATACTGATAAGAGGCAAAGCTTGCCCTAAATGTAAAGAGAGCCATCGGTACCGAATAAGAAGAAGTACTTGGATGCGAGTTATACCTGGTAGCAAATACTATCAGTGTGAACACTGTGATAGTAGTAAATTCCTGTCTGTTCGTGAATCATTCTCAATTTACTGGCCTTTTGGAAAAGCTGCCTGAGCGGCTTCTCCACCCCTCCATGCTGCCTCTCATTTGACACAGCCCACCCTGTTGTCGTACTCTGAGAGTAGTTAAAGTTTCTACTATCACTCGCTCCTTGACCGACAATCTTTCAGAACCGCTCAGACCTACCAAAGCAAGTAAGGCATTTTTCAAAGAACGAGCGGGGCTTCTGCTTCGCTATAATCTGAGAGCAGCATGAACTCCTACTATAAGGTAAAAGGCTTGGGTATCTTGAAAGGCGTTAATATGAATAAAATCGCATATCTCACGATGATGTTCTTTTTGTGCATAACCACAGCAGCTTTGGCAGAAACCGAGGTTGTGATTTCTAAGAAAAATAGATTTGGCGGCATTACAAAGAAAACCAAGTATTCTGAACAAGACGATAGTTATAAAGCAGGAATAAAACAAACCATAGATTACTATGATAGTCATAGAAATAGACGAAAGATTGAAATCTACACAAGTAGGAGCCATTCTCAGAAGTTGGATTTAGATATGATAATTCACTACAAGAGTACGGGAAGAGTATTGGAGGTTTATCCAACAGATAAAGAAATGGGAAGAGAGAAAATCTCTAAACTTGTGTCGCATTATAGTAAGAATGATAAATTGCAAAAGAGAGAATACTACTTCACTAAAGACAGTCCTGTATCGAAACTCGGAGTAGATAAGAGGGTAATTTACTATGATGCTGCTGGGGGAGCCACTAGAGTTGAGCATATTGACAAGTACGGTAAAAGGGTGATGCCACAGTAGTAATACAGGCAACTCCACAAATCGCATCATGGGTTGCTAACCATTTTTCAAAGACCATGCGGAGCTTCGGCTCTGCTTGTTTATACTCTCAATATCTTGTGCCAGAGTAAATTTCAGCAAAGTGTGAATTAAGGGATGTAATCCCCATTTTCCTTCCTCCACTTTTTTTACTGACACCTTCTACAAAGTCACCACAATGCAAGACCCCCTATGCGCTTGAAATCGGACGGTTAACTTGTTTCACTCTCCTGTACAGTTGAGCCTTTCCCCACTATACCGCCTATACCATCAAGAAAAGATGCGATATCGTAAGAAATTGAAAGCAAATAGCAGCAAAACTAATTTTTCCCTCCCCATAAACTTTTGTTATGACCTCTATCATCTCGTTTTCTCACCATTTCTCATACATACCAGAAATATTTCCTGATTTTGATAGGTTACATACCGACTATCAAGTTAATGTTGTGATCGTACTGAGTTATGAATGTATGCAAAGCAAATAGTCAATATCCATTTTCAGCGATAATCACATTTGACGAACAGGAAGGTATTCGGCTTAATGGCAGGTTAAATGTTAAGAACCCAATTTGCGAGGCAAGAGTATGTCTAGCCATAAAGAAAAACGCCGATACCCTAGAGCCCCCTTATATTGGTCTGCTCTCATTCGAGATACTAATGGGGCGAGAGTGGCAGAGATAGAAAATCTCAGTGCTAGTGGAGCCTTTATTCGCAGCCATAAACCTTATAGGCCCAAAGAAAGGTTTAAACTGCATATCATGTCTCCTGGACAAAGCCCAGTGAGCACCTCTGCCGAGGTAAGTTGGTTGCACGTTAGTTGCTCTCAAAAGGGTACCCTCCCATGTGGCATGGGAGTTCGTTTTTTGAGAATCTCCAAGAAAGATCGCAACCATATCTCTCAAGCAGTAAATGAACACAATAACTAGCGACACAAGTAATTGAAGATTTGAACCTTGACTGATTTAGACATATCTGTAGTATTCATTTTTTAAAGAACACTGCGGAGCTTCGGTTCCGCTCTATTTGAG
>CAMYLW010000184.1 GCA_947259475.1 Thermodesulfobacteriota bacterium | reverse complement strand
GGATCTCCTTTAGTAACTTCACCCGTCGGCGGGCCTTGTAGTTGCCGTTGATATAATGGCAGTCCCCGGGATGACAACCGCTGATAAGAACCGCATCCGCCCCTTCCAGCAGAGCCTTAATCACATACTTGGGATCTACCATCCCAGTGCACATCATCCGGATCAATCGCACGTTGGGGGGATAGACCAACCTGGAGATCCCTGCCAGGTCGGCTGCAGTATAGGTGCACCAGTTGCAGACAAAAGCGATAATGGTTGGTTCAAATTCTGCCATGTTCTCCCTCCAGTAGAAATGTCTAGAGTGTATAAATTTAGGAATTCAGAAATTTTGGAATTTTGGAATTGAAAAAATACATTTTCTTAGATTAATTGGCTAAAATCCCCATTTTACTTCCTTAATGCCTCAATCCCTCAATTCCCTAATTCCTTAATCCTCTACATGCCTACTTCTGCAAGGGTGTTCATGATTCCATCGATTTCCGCAAAAATCTGTTCGTCGGTAAAGTGTCGAACCTTGGCAGCCCCACTGGGGCAGTGGGCGGAGCAACTTCCGCAACCTTTGCACCTTGGCAGCCCCACTGGGGCAGTGGGCTGAGCAACTTCCGCAGCCTTTGCACACGGCTTCGTTTACCTCGCTCACACCTTTCAACTCATTGAATTCAATTGCCGAGTAGGCACACAACCCTATGCATGCCTGGCAGCCAATACATATATCCGGATCGATTGATGAAATCATAGGGGCCACGGCTACCCGTCCGGAAGCGCTCAGGGCCAGCGCCTCAGCGGCGGCTCCCTTAGCCTGCGCCACCGAGTCCGGAATATCCTTGGGTCCCTGGCAGGCTCCGGCCAGAAAAACACCGCTGGTAGGCGTAGAAACAGGCTCGAGCTTGGGGTGCTCCTCCAGAAAGAAACCGTCACTTCCAATGCTTATCCCAAAGAGGCGCGACACTTCGTTGGCGTCTGAACGAGCCTCCATGGCGGTACACAGGATCACCATCTCCACCGGAACTTTCACCATTCTGTCCGAAAGCGTATCCTCGGCTGTTACCGTCAGCATTCCGTCCTCTTCTTCCACCCGAGAAGCTTTGCCTCGAACCATGCGTACTCCCTCGCTCTGCACCTTCTTGTAAAATTCCTCATACCCTTTGCCAAAGCAACGCATGTCGATGTAGAAATTGTAAATCTCAGTATCGTGTCCAACCTTGTCCTTGAGAAGATGGGCATACTTAAGCGCATACATACAGCAGGTGCGCGAGCAGTACTCGTGGTAGTTTATATCTCGGCTGCCGATACAATGAAGGATCGCCACGCTCTTCGGAGGCTCGGTGAACTTGAAGCGGTCGTTGGGATCCCGTTTCAGGAGCTTGCCAGCCGTCGGTCCTGTAGCGTTTGAAAGCCGTTCGAACTCCAGATTGGTGAACACATTAGCGTACTTGCCGTAGCCGTATTGCTGCATCGGCGTCGGATCGAGGGGATCGAAGCCGGTGGCGACAATAATTGAACCCACTTCGATCTCTTCTACTGTATCCTCCATGGAGTGGTTGACCGCATTAGCTTCACAGGCGCTCACACAGAGCTTGCATTCACAACATCCACCGCAATCCACGCAGCGAGCAGCTTCCCGTTGTGCCACTTCTTCTGCAAAGCCCAGAGCCACCTCTTGGAAGGAAGAAGCGCTCTCCTGACCATCACGATGCGGCAACCGAGCTCTGGCTTCTGTGAAAATGTCCTCGGGAACTTCTTGCCAATCCTGGCCAGGGGTTTCCCGGGAGGCCAACTCCTCGGCATAAACGTCGAGGTCTTCACCAATAATGTAGCGGTGAATAGCCTCTACTGCCTTGCGACCTGCCGCCACCGCTTCGATTACCGTAGCGGGGCCGCTTACCGCATCGCCACCGCCAAACACATCAGAAATGTTCGTTTGCATGGTGTGCGGATTTACCACCAGCGTATTGCGCCTGGTGATTTCCACCGCCGTGCTTTCCACGGCCCACCCAACATCGGGTTGCTGTCCAATTGCCGGGATGACCGCATCACATTCGATGACGAACTCGGAACCCTCCACCGGCACTGGCCGACGCCGTCCGCTTTCATCAGGGGGACCTAATTCAGTCCGGATACACTCAAAACCGCTTACCCGACCGGACTCGCCCTGGATACCCATGGGTGCGGTGAGATAATGGATGTTGACTCCCTCGGCCAGAGCGCCCTCGATCTCTTCTGGATAAGCGGGCATCTGCTCGCGGCTGCGGCGGTAGACAATGTCCACCTGCTCGCAACCGAGCCGCAATGCGGCTCGAGCAGCATCGATGGCCACATTGCCTCCGCCGATGACTACCACCTGGTTGCCGGGGCGTTCTCGCTCGCCTAGATTCACTTCCCGCAGAAAATCCACCGCATCAACCACGCCCTCGAAATCTTCCTCACCGCGAATGCCCAGTTTCAAACTGTGATGGGCACCAATTCCGAGGAAAATGGCTTTAAAGCCCTGCTCCCTCAGATCTTCAAGAGTGAAATCGAATCCTAGTCTCTTGCCGGTCTCAGTTTCGATGCCTAAGCGGAGAATGTTCTGGATTTCCTGGTCCAGTACCTCAGGCGGCAACCGATAATCTGGGATGCCCACACGAAGCATGCCCCCGAGCACCGGCAGCGCCTCAAAGATGGTGACCTGGTAGCCTTGCAACCGCAAGTAATAGGCCACCGTAAGACCGGCAGGCCCTGAACCGATAACCGCCACCTTCTCCTCCAGGTCTTCTATCTCCGGCAGGGGCAACTCGGAAAGGTCCACCTGGTCTGCTGCAAACCTCTTGAGATCGCGAATGGCAACGGCGGAATCTACCTCACCTCTGCGACATGTTTCTTCACACGGAGCCGGGCAGACGCGTCCCAGAGTTCCCGGCAGCGGTAATTTCTCCATGATGAGATTCACGGCTTCCTGATACTTGCCTGACTTGATAAGGGCGACGTAGCCCTGCACATTGGTCCCGGCCGGGCACGTCTGAACACAAGGACCGCGGTCGTACTTGGGCTCGATACAGTAGGTGATCGGCACGGCCTGGGGGAAGGGCCGGTAGATGGCCTTTCTCATCTTTGTGGCCACGTCCCATTCATTGGGGTAACCAACCGGGCAAACCGTTTCGCACTCGCCGCACCCGGTACAATTATCTTCTACGTAGCGCGACTTCCGGCGGACTTTTACCTTGAAGTTGCCGACAAAGCCGCTGACATCCTCGACCTCGCTGTATGAGAGTAACTCGATGTTTGGTTCCTGACCTACGGAAACCATTTTGGGCGTCCCGATGCAGGCCGCACAGTCAAGGGTGGGAAAGGTCTTGTCGTACTGAAGCATGTGCCCGCCGACCGTAGGCTGTCTCTCTACCAGGTAAGCTTTGAATCCGGCCTTGGCGATATCAAGGGATGCCTGCATGCCGGCGATGCCCCCGCCCACGACCAAGGTGTTCGTGCATACAGGGAAGGTGGCCGGTGTGAGGCCATGCTGGTGGGCAACCCGCAAAATACCGGCTCCGATAAGACTCTTGGCCTTCTTGGTGGCCTCGTCTTCATCTTCGGTGACCCACGAAACGTGCTCACGCACGTTTACCATGTGGAAGGCCCGATATGGATTGAGACCGGCCCGCTGGCAGGCGGCCCGGAAGGTTTTTTCGTGCATCCGCGGCGAACACGAGGACACGACTACGCGGGTGAGGTTGTAGTCCCGAATATCATTTTCGATAAGTTCCTGCCCGGGATCGGAACACATGAACAGGTAATCACGTGAAATAGCCACATTCGGCAAAGTAGCCACGTACTTGGCTACTTCCTCCACCCGGACCCGGTAAGCGATATTGATGCCGCAGTGGCAAATATAAAATCCGATTCGTTCAGACATGGCGGACCTCCTGATCAAAACCCAAATCGACGCGCTCCTTCATACCAGTTTGATCCCTCATCACCACTGACTGCAACAGCAATTCGGCAAGATCCCGGACCACGATTTGATTCTCCACACCGAGTTTCCGTACACCGTCATTAAGCATGCGGATGCAATAGGGACAAGCTGTGGCAATCATCTCAGCGCCGGTGCTAAGAGCCTCGCGTACACGTAAAACCCCAAATCCCTCACTGGGGGAATAATCGCTCCACGCACCCCCGCCTCCCCCACCACAGCACAAGCTACCTTCTCTGTTGTTCACCATCTCGACCAGTTCAAGTCCCGGAATGCTTTGCAGAACGCGGCGGGGTGCTTCGTAGATGGAGTTGTGACGTCCCAGATAGCAGGGATCGTGATAGGTGACGATACTCGCGGCTTCCAGGATGGGCTTTAACCGGCCCTCCTCGACGAGTCGGTCGAGAAGTTCAGTGTAATGCTCACTGCCAACAGAACCCTTCAACTCAGCATAGTTGTTTTTAAAAGCGTTCAGGCAGTGGGGAGAAGTGGTCAGTATCTTCTGTACGCCGGCGCCCAGAAACAACTCGGTGTTCTTAAGGGCAAGCTCCGAGAATATTTCAGCTGCCCCTATCTTGTGAGCCGGATCACCGCAGCAACTCTCTTCTGTACCGAGTGTACCAAAAGAAACCCCTGCATATTCCAGCAGTTGGGGAAGCGCCTGGCCGGCTTCTCTGTTACTTGGATCATATGCGGTGGTACAACAGGTGAAGAGGCAGTAGTCGTGCTCAGGGGTAAAAGCGGGGATGGCCAAGTCCCCAGCCCATTCCAACCGCTGATCGCGAACACCAAGCCAAGGATTGCCGTTGTACTTCAGGCTATCAAGCGGCTCCTCGAAGTACTCTGGAATCCTGCCGCTGGCAACGTTGAGCCCCCGCACCGCCTTCATGACATCGATGATCTCTATCCCCCGCGGACAGTTCACTCCGCAGGCATTGCAGGTGACACAGGTCCAGACGGCCTGGTCCACAGATTGCTCAGTGCCGGATTTCACTGCGAGCTGACGCAGGATCTGACGCGGGCTGTAGGACGAAACCAGGTTCCATGGGCATAGGCTCGTGCAGGTGCCGCATTGCAGGCAGCTCAAAAAGGTTTCACCGACCTCGGCCAGCACATCCCCAACAGGGACAAGGGAGTCTTTTGCCGCCTTCTCCTTGACGGTGGCCAAAAATAGTGCCAGCGGTCTGTAAAAGAGATGTGACCATTTGCCAAAAGGAACTTCTATTACCAGCATGGGAACAGCCACTGCCAGGTGGATGACGTACATGACATATGTTCCCATGGGCCAACCGGCGAGGCGAACCGCGTGCATAATAATGCCGGTTAGGGTCGTTAGGAAAAGAAGGATCAAAAAAAGCCAATCGGACAATTCGGAGTAGCGATGGATGGATTCCTCTT
>CAMYLW010000183.1 GCA_947259475.1 Thermodesulfobacteriota bacterium | reverse complement strand
CTGGTGAGTAAATTCAGCATTCGAAATCCCAGTCACGAATTGAAGATGCGTGACTTGTTGGCGGATAATTTCGAGACTGTTACATTGGGGCACCAGGTATCAGGCCATCTGAACTTTGCCCGCCGCATTGCCACCTCCTACTTGAATGGTGCTGTGGCCCGGATCAGCGGCGAATTCTACGAAGCGGTCCGGGGGTGCTTGGAGCAAGAGGGAATCCAGATACCGCTTGAGATACTCAAGGCAGATGGCGGTACTATGGCACAGGAAAGCTCCATACAGTATGCGGTGGAGACCATCCTCTCCGGGCCGGCTGCGAGCGTTATGGGTACGCTCGCTTTTACCGACCCCGCTAAGGAGGAGGTGGTACTGGACATAGGTGGTACCACCACGGACATAGCTATACTTGTAGATGGTGTGCCACTGCTCAAACCGCTGGGAATTAGAATGGGGGGTTATAATACCCTAGTGAGAGCCCTTCGTACCGTATCCATCGGGGTGGGGGGTGATAGCTGGGTGCGGTTGGAAAACGGAGATCTCAAAATTGGGCCAGAGAGAAAAGGTCGGGCCCTTGCTTACGGAGGACCAGAGCCAACTCCCACTGATGCTTTGGTAACTCTTGACACGGTGCAGGGAGGACAAAAGCAACGTGCCATTGATGGAATTCATCGGCTGGCAGAGCAACTGGGAAAAGGAGTTGAGGAAACTGCGAAGGCAATTGTAGAGAAGTCCTGCTCGCTCATCATTGAAGCAGTCAACGCCCTTGTAGACAGAGTGAACCAACAGCCGGTTTACACTATTCACGAACTGTTAGAGGGTAGGACAATACAACCGTCTGACATTATCGTTATTGGAGGTCCTGCGAAAGAGATAGCCCCTTGGTTGCAGGCTGTCAGTGGGTGGCAGGCCCGAGTTCCCTCTGAATATGAAGTGGCCAACGCTATCGGCGCCGCAGTTGCTAGAACCACCTGTGAAGTGACGGTACTTGCGGATACAAGTCGCGGTTATGTTTGCGCTCCGGAAGAAGGCTATCTAGATAGAATTGGAAAAGAGGCCTCAAAGCAGGAGGTGGTTCAGATTGCTTTCGATCTCCTCCGTAAAAAGGCACATCGGCTTGGCGCCGACAAGGACAATCTGGAAATGGAGTTACTTGAAGATTCCGAGTTCAATATGGTGCAAGGATTTTACACTGTGGGGCGGGACATCCGGGTGAGGGCCCAGATTAAACCGGGTCTCATCAGTCCGTATAGAGAGGCTGTCGTATGAGAGCCAGGAGAAAAACTGGGCTGGTTTTCTTTCCAGCCTTCGATTGGGCAATAAGTGAGACCCATCCTGAGAGAGAGGAACGTCTGCTCTATACCCAGGACCAGGTTTTCGAAGAGGGTATCTTGGACATCGAAGGTTTGGTGGAACTCAATCCCGATCTGGCTACGGCAAGAGATGTTGAGCGTGTCCATTTTTGTGTGCCGGAGGTGGAGGCCGTTCTCACTGAAAGCCATTATATTGCCGCAGGTGGATGCAAAACAGTCGCCGAGGCGGTGCTGGAGGGCAAGGTGGACTGTGGCTTTGCCCTGGTACGTCCTCCAGGACATCATGCCATGCGCTCTGTACACGGTTCACGGGGTTTCTGTAACATCAATATTGAGGCTGTCATGGTGGAGCACGTCCGCCACACCTATGGGGTTGACCGGGTGGCCATTGTGGACACTGATTGCCACCACGGAGACGGCACCCAGAACATTTACTGGCATGACCCTGACACCCTATTTATTAGTTTACATCAAGATGGCCGCACCCTCTATCCCGGTTCCGGCTTTGCTAGTGAGATGGGAGGGCCAAATGCATTAGGGACCACGGTGAACATCCCCCTACCGCCAATGACCTCTGAAGAGGGTTTCCTCCATGTGCTGGATAGAGTGGTCTTGCCAATTTTGGAGGAGTTCAAGCCCGAGCTTATTATCAATTCAGCTGGCCAGGACAATCATTACAGTGATCCAATAACCGCAATGAACTTCTGCGCCCAGGGGTATGCGAAACTCACCGAGAAACTGCAGCCACATATAGCTGTCCTGGAAGGAGGCTATTCCATCGAGGGGGCTTTGCCTTATGTAAATGTAGGTATACTATTGGCGCTTGCTGGTATTGACTACTCATGGGTACAGGAACCGAATTACGACCCGGAGGAAATTCGTCAAAGTGATGAAGTGACGAGCGCCATAGCAAACACCTGTGAGCACTTGCTTGAGCAGAGGCAGCAATGCAGCCTCAAAAGGGAAAAATATCTGGCGGGAAACGAATTTGTCCAGCGCAGTAAGACCGTTTTCTACGACACCGACAACATTATCGAGGAACAGAAAGAAACGGTCAGGGTCTGCAGGGAGTGTGCTGGAGTGATAAAGATCGACTCCTATGCTGACACCGGAAATCACCTTCTCGGCATCTGTGTGCCTAGGAAAGCTTGCAGTGACTGTCAGAAACTCGGCAGCAAGTGGTTCGACGAAGGAAGTGTCAAACGCTATGACTTGGTTTGCCTGCAGGACCGGGGATCGGACGAGTATCAGGTTAAGCGGAAATGAACGACCTTGTTCCCCTGAAAGACTTCACCCCAGCCGATCTGGAACTCTGGATTCAAGAGGCGGGCCAGCCCGCTTACCGGGCCAGACAGCTACTCAAATGGATCTATGCTCAGAATGTAGAAGACTTTCAGGAAATGACGGATGTGAGCAAGGATTTTCGCGGCTGGCTCGAACAGCATGCACGAATTCCCAGCGTGATGCGAGAAAAGGTGTTGACCGATAAAGACGGGACTCGCAAACTTTTGTTTCGTCTTCTGGATGGCGAACGCATAGAAAGTGTTTTGATTGATGAGGAGCGGAGGCTTACTCTTTGCGTTTCCAGTCAGGTTGGTTGTGCCTTGGGATGTCGCTTCTGTTTAACCGGCGAGCAGGGCTACAGGAGAAATCTTAGCGCTGGAGAGATCGTAGACCAGATTTGCGCGGCACGACGTGAACTTGGCCCAGAAGAACGGATAACCAACCTGGTCTTCATGGGAATGGGGGAGCCTCTCGCCAATTTGCAGCAGGTGGCCAAGGCCCTGGAGATAATCACTTCAGACCATGGCCTCAACTTTTCCACCAGGAAAGTTACCTTGTCCACAGTTGGTCTGGTGCCGGAGATGCTCGAGTTGAGCCGGCTGTTTCCTATAAAACTGGCAGTATCTCTGCATGCTGCTGACAACGAAACACGATCTCGTATTATGCCAATCAACCGCCGCTACCCCCTGGAGGAGTTGTTGGAGGCTTGCCGTCAATTGGAACTGCCACGCCGTCAGCGGATTACCTTTGAATACCTCCTGCTTGCTGGTGTTAATGACTCGTCGGCAGATGCCCGTAAACTGGCGAAGCTCTTGAAAGGTCTTCGAGCCAAGATCAACCTTATTCCTTTCAACGAGTATCCGGGATCTCCCTTCAAGCGTCCTTCCCCAAACCGCATCGAGGACTTCCAGAAAATACTCCAAGAGAAGCATTACACCGCGACCGTGCGCCAAAGCCGTGGGGCCGGGATCATGGCAGCCTGCGGCCAGCTAACGCACAGCCCTTAGTTATTTCATTACTCCACTCTTTTGGTGATATATACGTACTATAATCATCTCCAGAATTTTGCCCCAAGATGTGGCAGCTTATGTCGATAGCAGTGATATTCACCCTGGGGCCAGCCATCTCCCGCTAACTACGTATTAGGTGGTTTTTTTCACCCATCTTGCTCAGCTATCTTGTTTTTCCTTGGCTCTTGCTCTCAACCGCTCCATTAGCTCTTGCGCTTTTTTCTTTCCTTCCCGTTCCTTTTCATCCAAGACTTCCGTCCAAGGCTGGGTGATACGCCATGTTATCTTACCGCTTAGAGGCGGTTCTGGATACGCACCGGGGTCGTACAAAGAATAATCACGAAACTCTACTGGACTCTCTTGGTAACAGGACCAGACAGCCTTTCTGACTAAATCCGGGTCTGCCTCAAATTGAATGTTTATGAGAGAAAGCTGTTGGCGGAAGCGCTCTATCATCTCCATAGACAAATTAAACAGAAAAGGATGGGGGGCATCAGTCCCTATGATACGCTTCTTCTCATCAACACCCTGGTCAATCAAAGCTGTCATAGCCTCTCCAGTCAAATGACCTTCTGACTCTGGGCCACCTAAAACCAAGTAGCGTATGTTTGGATTGGCGATAATATTGCAGATTATTTTCTCAAATCCAATATTCTCGGTTTGCACACTTCCAGAGAGAGCTGCCCCGGTTTCTATTCCGGCTCTTATAAGGTTCTCAAGCTCAGAAGGGATTTTGTCTCCATCACAATTCAGGATGATCGCCACGGCGACCGGAGAAAAATCATTCCCTCTGAGATATCGGCCGTCCTCTGGAGGATAATCTGGATGTGGATCTACTTTAAGCATATTGCGTCTCCAGTCGATTCTTTTGGAAACGGGGTTGAGCCAACCTGTGAATTTCTTGTGATGCAGCTGAAATAGCATATTCGACAAAGAAGAACTAGAAATAGCATAAGTCAGGCTTTTTGCACTGTCAATGCGCAAATTGTTTTTCTAGATCGATCTTTCAAGTAGGGGTGATGGGGGGGGAGATGCTGACTATAGATTCTGACGAGTTATATAAACTTAAGCTCAATGAATGTGAAAGTGCAGATTACCTCCCTTAATTCACACTCGGCTGGGTTCCACTCTGGCACAATATTTTGTGGGTTGTCCAGACAAGAGCACCGGGGGAGGATTCTGACAGCTGAAGGCTTGAAGTACTTAACCAATGACCAATGACT
>CAMYLW010000182.1 GCA_947259475.1 Thermodesulfobacteriota bacterium | reverse complement strand
TGGAGGCTATCATTCGGCTCATTGATGATACCGGTATCGATTTAATTCAAATGCGCAATGAGATATGACCAATGACCACTGCTAAGTTAGTTTATGCAGATGATTCTGGCCAAATCTACGACCATCCTTATCTGGAGATGGCCGGCTCTAGTGGTGGCAGCTGGCAGCGAGTAGATGACACTTTTCTTGTACCGCTGCCGCCGGGAAGTGAACTCTTTCTGTTACCCGATCGTGTTCCGGTGGGATACGACCGCGACAACCAGCGGTTTGCAAAACTTGGAGAAAGTTCCCTCGATCCTGGACAAATAGTAAAGGCGGTGGCCGCCTTCATGGCACCTGCACATACTCAAATTCTCACGGCTGCCTATCATAGCGAAGATAACGCGCCAGTTTTACCACTGTTCAGTTACACCGCCGTGGGGTGGAAGGAAGGCCAGTTTGTGGCGGCCGGAGTTCGAGTAGATCCTCTGGTGCGACAGGATATAGACCAATTTGATCTAGAGAAACTCGAGAGGAGGGCCAGGAGGGCTCTTGACCGTCAGGCTCATAACCGTCTCATTCAACATTTGGGAATCTGTGCACTAACATATGGTTGCCCGGCAGCAAAGAACTATTTTTTGGGACGTTGGGAGGCGCCGCTCCCCACCTCACCTCAATGTAACGCATCCTGTCTCGGCTGTATCAGTTTACAAGAGGACAGTCAGGTATGTGCCTCCCAAGAGCGTATAACCTTTGTTCCCAGTCCTGAAGAGATTGCCGAGGTTGCGGTGGGCCATCTGCAAAAGGCGACAGAGCCTTTGGTGAGCTTTGGCCAGGGGTGTGAGGGAGAACCGCTGCTGCAAGGGAAGACTTTGGCAGCGGCTACCAATCTTATTCGAAGCCAGACAGGACGTGGCACCATCAACTTGAACACCAATGGCAGCCTACCAGAGACGATAGCTCAGCTTCGGGATAGTGGCCTGGATAGTATTAGGGTAAGTCTGAACAGTGCCAGGGAGGTCTATTACCGCAACTACTATAAACCCCGGGGCTACAGTTTCACTGACGTTCAGGCCTCACTGCGAACTATGAAGAGCAGAGGTGGCTTTGTGTCCATCAACCTGCTGACTCTCCCGGGCATTTCAGATGAGGAAGAGGAAGTGGAGGCTATCATTCGGCTCATTGATGATACCGGTATCGATTTAATTCAAATGCGCAATCTAAACATGGATCCCGAATGGTATCTCAGAGAAATTGGTTACCGCGCCACCGGGCGCAGACTGGGTATTCTGCAAATGATGGCGAAAATTCGCCAGGCGCATCCCCAGGTGGGGTTTGGCTACTTTAATCCTTGTCTCAATCCCTGCCCGCCACCACGAGCGCTCAGGCAAGGCGGGCGGGCAGATTCTGAAATCTGAAACTGGGACCCGCCCAAAGGGTGGGAGTCCGAAGGACAAATCATCAGTTCACTTTTTGGAAGTCTTGTGGAAGGCAGGAAGGTACTCCAGGTTAACATTGTGCATGGCGTGCAAGATGTTCCCGCGGATTTTGCGGTTCTTCCGATAAAGCTCCTGGAGAAGCTCACGAATTTCCTGACGTTTACCAGAGTCCTTTGAAGGACAGGGATTGACTGTGACAGGAAAAGATCGTTTTTGATGAAAGCGACGGATGGTTCCCGAATCCAGTAGGGCAAGAGGCCGGATGACTGTGATCTCACCTCCGAAGAAGGGCTGCCGAGGTAGCATGGTGGCTACCTGGGAGCCATAGAAAATATTGATGAGAAAAGTCTCAATGAGGTCGTCGAGATTGTGGCCGAAGGCGATTTTAGTGCAACCTAATCTCCCGGCCTCCTCGAAGAGTGCAGTGCGCCGCAGGCGAGAGCAAAGAAAGCATGGATTCTCGCGGTTTTCTGTACTGTGCGCTCTGGGACCAAACTCGCTGCGGATGACCTGGTGGGTGATGCCCAATGACTCCACCCAGGCCTGCACGGAAGAGTAATCCTCACCTTGGAAACCTAGGTCTACGTGGACGGCAAACAGCTTGTAAGTAATGGGAATTCGTCCGAGCCGATCATGTAGGAGCCAGAGAAGTGAAGTGCTGTCCACACCACCACTGAGTGACACAAGGATGCGGTCGTCTGCATTGATGAGCCCGTAGCGCTGCACAGCTCGGCCCATGAGCCGTCTGACTTTCTTCTCAACGTTGGACATCTTTCTCTGGGAGGCCCTAGCCATAATTCAAAATGCGAAGCTCTTATATATGATCTTTAACCAAGAAGCAGGCGGACGATGTACGGCGAACACGTTTTGCTTCTACTATAACATCGAATATCATGCAAGCGTGCAAAGGAGGGTGAACAATGAGAGAGATAATTTCCACAGACAGAGCGCCGGCAGCGATTGGGCCATATTCACAGGCAATACGGTACGGTAATCTATTGTTCGTTTCCGGACAAATCTCACTGGACCCCCAAAGCGGTGAAATCGTGGGTGAAGATATAGAGGTTCAGACTGGGAGAGTCCTTGAAAATCTTAAGGGTATCATTGAGGCGAGTGACATGGAATTGAAGCATGTATTGAAGTGCACTTGTTTTCTAAAAAACATGGAAGATTTTGCAGATTTTAATTCCGTCTATAATACCTATTTCGCCGATGTTCTCCCTGCACGAGAAACGGTTGAAGTATCGAGATTACCAAAGGATGTCTTGGTGGAAATCTCTGCAATTTGTGGGAAGTGAGATGCAGCCAGCAGGCAGTTGGCACATGGTGCGAAAAGGCTGGAAAAATGGAGTAATGGGGTAGTGGAGTAAGGCAAACTTATGAAATCCCAAACTCCAAGCACCAAATTACAAACAAATCTCAAATTCCAATATTCAATGACCAAAACAAAAAACAGGTTTGGAATTTTGAAACTGGGGACCCGCCCGCAGGGTGGGGAGTCCAAGCGAAGCGCGGACAATTTTGATCATTGTTATTTGTTTGATATTTGTGATTTGATATTTGGAATTTATATTCCTCCAATACTTCAAAAAGCCATGGATGGTAGAATAGCGTTGGCATTACTTACCGATAATCTCTAATGAAAAAACGGTGACAGCTTCTTAAATGTCACCGCTTCATAACTGCACGTGCCAAAACTGATCAAGAATGGCTCTCAGACCTTCTCAAAGTCATCTTTGCCCGCGCCACATATTGGGCAAGTCCAATCATCGGGCAGATCTTCAAAAGAAGTTCCTGCGGGAATACCCCCCTCATCATCACCAACAGCTGGATCATATACGTAACCACAAATCTCGCAGACCCACTTGTCCATAACCTCCTCCTTTCCACAAGTTACTGAGGCTCTTCACCTCGCGTAGTCCAAGAAAAAAAGCTCCGCGCGACCATCCAGTGGTATCATGGTACAATTTAAATCACTTTACAATTTTTGGGGATAGTTCGCAACTGTGAATTATCCGGGCTAGCTGAGCAAATGCGACATGCTATGAGTGCGCGAGATTATACAGTCATAGATGGTTCCTATGGTGAGGGTGGTGGGCAAATACTTCGCACTTCTCTGTCACTTGCGGCAATTACCGGTCGACCTCTCAAACTAGTAAACATCCGTGGAAAGCGAAAGAAACCAGGCTTGAGGCCGCAACACCTTACGGGAGTGCAGGCCTGTGCTGCGGTGTCCGGGGCTAAAGTCGCTGATGCTAAATTGGGTAAGCAAAACCTCACCTTTAAATCGGAAGAGATATCTGGAGGCTTCTATAATTTCCGTATACCCACTGCCGGCGCCGCTACCCTGGTTCTGCAAGCAATTCTACCACCGCTATGGAAGGCTAAGGGGGAATCCAGCCTTGTAGTTGGCGGTGGAACCCATGTGCCTTGGAGCCCGCCGTTCCATTATCTAGCGGAGGTATTCGTTCCCACTCTAGACCGACTTGGTTTCAGGTGTGAAATTCAAATCAATCGCTGGGGTTGGTACCCGAAGGGGGGTGGGGAAATCAAGGCCAGCCTCAGGTCCTGCAAACCTTCAGGGTCCATTATTCTGGATAACCCTTTTGAGCTGGAACGCGTAAGCGGAATTTCAGCCAGCAGCCTGCTACCCGAACACATAAGAGTCAGGCAAAGGCGGCAGCTGCTGCTTCGGCTCGAGAAAGCCGGTATAGAAGCTGAGATCGGCTTAATGGATGTCCCAGCCCTGAACCCGGGGTCGCTGGTCTTTCTCAGTGCCCAAGGCGGGGAGTCGGTAGCGGGATTTTCCTCGCTTGGAGCCCGCGGCAAACGTGCTGAGCGGGTGGCGGATGAGGCTGCAGATGCTCTGTTTTACTTCTTAGATTCCAAGGCGGCGCTGGACCATCATCTGGCAGACCAGATCCTCATTTATCTTGCGATCACTCCCGGGGAACACCGATTTACTACTTCCAAGGTTACACAACATCTGCTCACCAACATCTGGGTTATAGAGCAATTCTTGCCGGTTCACTTTGAGGTAGAGGGTGGAGTGGGGGAGGCAGGTTTGGTGATTAAGAGAGACGTTTAGCAGAGGGCAGAGGGTAGCATAGTTTATTAGAAAATTAGTCAAAGATGTCAGTTATCCACAGATTACCATTTACTAATTCCCTAATTACCTAATCGACTAATTAACGACTTCAACGAATCGACTAGTTGACCAGTTGACGTTTTGGCCATGTGCAGTTTGACGGCGTGAAGTTTACTCTCTCGAGCATCTATGTTAGTCTGATTTAAATTCCCGCGACCTTTGCTTACCTTCATTTCCAGTACTAAATCTGACGATCCTTTTTCAGAATAGTGGGATGTTTACATACAGCCCAGGCAGCTTCTTGGAGGAAACATGGTACAG
>CAMYLW010000181.1 GCA_947259475.1 Thermodesulfobacteriota bacterium | reverse complement strand
CCCCAGGGCTCCGTAGGCAAAACGAAATCGGGATCCGAGGTTGCCGATCAGCATGGGGCCCGAGTTCACCCCGGTTCGGGCTGTCAAGGGAGGTCGGCCCACCTCGGCCCATTCTGAACGCAGAGTCTGAAGTCCATCCCGCATGGCCAGGGCCGCCGCACAAGCCCTCTGGGCATGGTCGGCCTGTTCGAGGGGGGCACCAAAAATGGCCATGAGCTCATCGCCCACGTACTCCTTGAGCGTGCCTTGTTGGGCGAAGATGTGCTCTGTCATTTTTTCAAAGTATTCACTCAGCATACTAATCATCTCATGGGGGGAGAAGCGCTCCGAATAGCCAGTAAACCCGGCCAGGTCGCTAAATAGTACAGTAAGGACCTTTTCCTCCCCTCCCAGTTGCAAGCGCTCAGGGTCTTTGAGCATTTCTTCTATCACTATGGGTGCTACGTAATGTTGGAAAGCCCCTTTGATCTTTTTGCGTTCCCGCTCCTCGGTCACATAGTGATAAACAGTAAGAACTGTATAGGTGATGGCAAGGACCAGCAGGGGGTAGACGATATTGAGCCAGACGTTCAAATTTACAAAAAGCCAACGGGCGATAAAGATGTGCAAGGTAAAGAGCCCTGCGGCAAGGAATAGCCCTTTGAGAGCACTTATACGTGGGAGGGCGATCCCGATCAGAGCTCCCAGTATAATTATGGCTAACTGGTCGTACGTCGTCGACCAATTGGGTTTGGTTAAAAAGTTTTGAGTCAATATGTTGTCGATTACCGTGGCATGAATCTCCATGCCGGGATAAACGGGGCTAAAAGGAGTGCTCCTCAGATCATAGATTCCCTCAGCAGTAGCGCCGACCAGCACAACCTTGTCCTTAAAGGTACCTTTATTGAATTTGCCGCTGAGTACATCGCTGATGGAAATATGGGGAAATGTCTTCTGTGGGCCAAGGTAGTTTATAAGGAGTTGGCCATTTTCGTCGGTGGGGATGAATCCTTCTCCAATCTGAATCCCTTCAATCCCATAACGGTCAACCTTGACCATGAGTTGAGGTCTATCAAGGTACTGCCAGGCACACGATAGAGCCAGGGGAGGGAAGATATCTTCGCCGCCCTGTATTATGAGCGGCATTCGTCGAACCACCCCATCCTGAGCAGGAAACACATTAAAATAACCTGAGGAATCGGCTGCTTCGGTAAGAATCTCGAGATTGCTCTCAGGGGCATAGGCTCGGATAAATGGAATGGCCGCCGCTTCTTGATCTTCATAGATGATGAGAGGGTATTTTGAAACATTGATCCCTTGCAGTTGCTGGTCTATTTCTTTCTGCTCAATCCGGTAATCAAGGGTGGCTTCGTTCATGTGGAAGAAATATCCGAGAACTACTGTGGCAGAGGAATTCTTGATGGCCTTTGCCAGGGCCAGATCATTGTCGGCATTTTTCTTACTCTCATTTATGAAGTCGGCCAATTTCCTGTTCTTGATATCCAGGGAATTGACTCTCTTACCAAATTGGTCAATAAATCCCAGTTGGGAGTTTTCATCCGGTTCCAGGAAGCCGATGTCAAAACCGATCACCTTGGCCCCATCTTCAGAGAGAATGTCCACAAGAGCAGCGATTTTCGACCTGGGCCAAGGCCAGCGCCCTTCCGTATCGAGGCTCTTTTCATCTATCAGCGCCATGACCACCGCCGGCGTGGGTTCAACCTGGCCTCGTGATAGGAAGCGGAGATCGTAGGTTTTCAGCTCGATCATGTTGAGGATGGGAGCGTCGGTTCGAAAGAGCACCACAACGAGGAGGATGGTACAGAATGTAAGGGAGAAAGGATTTATGGAGAAAAGGGATTTAAGAGAAAATCTCATCAATGAAACACCACAATGTTGTGCAATTGGAGTGGGATTCAGCCTCTACAATATCTTGAATATCGAATATCGAACAAGGAATGTCGAACAGCAGAAGTTATTGAAAGGAATAAGACAATGTTTTTCACTTCAATATTCTGCGGTTTCTTGTTCTGCGGTTCTGCTGTTTGTATTTTCAACGCCTTGATAGCTGATAGTTGAATGCTGAGCGCTAACCGGGGCGACCGGATCGTCCCGCTGTGCCTAGTGCTTAGTTCCTAGTTCCTAGTTTTTACCTTGCGCCTTGCACCTTGTACCGTTCTTTTACCACTACACTTCATCCACGTTTGTTATTTTCAGTTCTACGCCCATTTTATTGACTTCGCTGTTAAAATTTTCTACCAATCTATTTAAGAACAACTGTTGATCTTCCTGATAAAATAAGAACAGACTCATCATTTTCCGCCTTTGCTCTAACTGCGGCCGCCTGTCTACCCCCATCTTGTCAGCAAAAGGTTGGAGGTCACGGATAATTTCCCAGGTGGATTTGAATCTCGCGGCCGGATCTCTCCTGGTGGCGCGCTTGATGAAATAGTGTAGTTCGTCCGGTAAATCGGGAACCAAGGTTCGGGGATCTGGGATATCCTCGCTAACATGCAGTTCCATTAGCTTGACAAGGTCATCTTCAGGGTATGGCCTCTGGCCGGTGGCCATCTCATAGGCCATGATTCCCAGGGAATAAATATCAGTTCGCTCGTCAACGGAATCGCCCGTAATTTGTTCTGGCGACATATAGTATACAGTTCCTGGTAAGCCGCAATCTACGGTCCCTGCAGGGCACGACAGCCCGAAGTCAACGATTCTTGCCCGACCGTCGGACTGGATGAAAACATTACCCGGCTTGATATCCTGATGAACAATACCTTGCTCATGGGCGTAACTTAATCCGTTACAGACTTGAAGGAGAATGTCCAATATCTTGAATGTGGGCAGCCTCGGCATGGTATCTAAAACGCGATCCAGGGGCACGCCTTCGAGGTACTCCATGATAATGAAGATTGTCCTGTACATTTCTTCAATGTCATATACTTTCACAATATTATCATGGTTCAAAAGGGCAACGACCCTGGCTTCGTTTTGAAATTTCTCGGCGAATTCGACATTCATAGCCATGTCATGCTTCAGCATCTTGATCGCCACCGGCATGTTAAGGCTTGTGTGCATGCCCTTGTAGACGAGGCTCCAGCCGCCACGGCCTATCAGTTCATTTATCAGGTATTTCCCGACAGTCCTGTTTGCCGTCACTTTTTCGGTGGAAAATCGGTGAGTGACGAGTTCGGTAAGAAAATCCAGTAAATCTGAGTATTTAGAGCAAATAGAGTCGAATTGTTCTCTGGTTAGACTCCAGAGAATCATATCTGTTTCGGCATCAACGCTTGCGGTTCGGAGCTCACCTGTCAAAAGTGCGATCTCTCCTACTATATCGCCGCCTCGAAGGCGCGTAATCCAATGTTTGGTGCCGTTTTTCTCTACATTGACCACGCATGTGCCTTCCTGAATAATGTAGAACGTATCCCCTTTCTCACCTTGGGCAATGAATCTTGTTCCGGTGGGCACGCGCTGTGGAGTCATAAAATTCAGCAGAGGACATTTTGCCTCCATGGGGATGACTTTCAGGAGAGGTGTATTGATGAGAAACTCCAAGTCGGACGGGTACATCCTTCTTTTTCCTTCCTCCACCCCACTTGTCGTCTGTTCTGCCAACGAAGCTGGTCCATGAAATTCCACTCCCAAGAGGTAGGAGTCAGATTTCGTAGGAGACAGCTCAGACCACACAACTCGCCCTCTGAATACTTGCCAATCTGTTTTATGGGGAAGTCGCGTCCACAGGTCGACTTCAGTATTGACCTCTAATCTTTGCAGAGACTCCAGGAGAAAGCCGCCCTCACTCATATTGAGCAGGTAAACCAGCAAGGTGTCGTTCCCATCTTCTGGCGTAGGGTCCGACTCTTGGCCGACGAAATGTGGATGGACGATACCAACATCTGGTGTCGGCAAAACTTGTCTGGGATGGAGTCTGCGTTCTGTTTTTTCGTTCATGATGACCCCGTATGATTTATGATTTGTCCTGCGGACTCCCACCCTTCGGGCGGGTCCCCGGTTTCAGATTGTAGATCTAAGAGCTTAGTACCTCGCCGTGAGCAATGCATGCAGCCTCAATCCCTGCCCGCCATCGCTCTCGCTCAGGCGAGGCGGGCGGGTGCAATCTACGATCTCAAATTATCAATCTAAAATCTCTCTTGCGGCGGCTTGTTTCAATCCGGTAGAGCAGAGTAGATCATACCTCCACTACCACCACAGCTATGTTGTCTTTTCCGCCTGCGGCCAAGGCTGCAGAGAAGAGAGCTTCCAGTTTTTCTTTCAGGTCTTTATCGGAGCTGAGAGTGGACACTATCTCTTCTTCAGGCACTTCGTCGTGGAGACCATCTGTGGAAAAAAGGAGGAGATCCCCCGCCTGTACTTTGAAGTTGCCTGTATCTGCCTCAAATTCTCCAGAGCCGCCGATACATTGAAAAACAAACTTATTCCCGGGGTGAATTCTTGCCTCCTCTTTGGTTAATTCGCCCTCTGAGAAGAGAAAGCCCGCCATGGTGTCGTCTTCGGTTATCTGGCGCAGCTCATCTCCGCGGAAAAGATAGAGTCTGCTGTCTCCCACGTGGGCCCAGCAGACATTCCCATTCCTGACCCAGGCGGCCGTCATAGTAGTACCCATTCCTTCCAGGTCCGGCTCCTTTTCCACCGTCTCCATTATCCTCCGGTTGGCCTCCTGCATCAATTCTTCTATATGGGCCTCCACAGCCTGGCACTCGGGGTTGAAATTATTCAGACTTTCTTTGGCCGTCTCAGCGGCTCGTTTTCCTCCCACCATTCCACCAAGCCCATCGGCAACCGCCAGAAGGATAGAACCGTCGTCGAATTCCTTTACAAAAAACAGGTCCTGATTATCTTCCTTTACCAGTCCTCGATGTTTCAT
>CAMYLW010000180.1 GCA_947259475.1 Thermodesulfobacteriota bacterium | reverse complement strand
GTCGAGCGATTACTCGAAGTTTAAAGACAACTCGGTTGGCATTGCCCACCCAACTCGATTGATTCTTCAAATTGAAAATTCGAAATCCGAAGCACGAAATTCGAAACAAATCCGAAGCACCAAAATTGTCCTTCGGACTCCCCACTCTTTGGGCGGGGCCCCGGTTTCAAATGATCCAAACGGAAAACTACGATCCTCATTACGAATCCTAGTTTTGAACATTGGAAAATTCGAAATTTGAATTTGTTTAGTATTTCGATATTCGATATTCGGATTTTGACCCCATTGACACGCTCGGTTTTTGCTGACTGCCACCAATTAGCCAACGGCCAATACCCAACCTACTCTTTGGCTGATGTGACAGTCTGGGCCAAAATTTCTGCTATGTCGTATACCTTGACCTTTTCATCCATGTCGAAGGTCTTTAGCCCGTCTTCGAACATGGTGGTGCAGAATGGGCAACAGACCCCTATAATATCCGGCTCCAGTTGCAGTGCCTGGTCAGTGCGGGCGTCGTTGATCTTCTGATCTCCCAAAGTTTCCTCCATCCACATTCTGCCGCCACCTGCACCGCAGCAAAAAGCCTTGTTATGGCTTCGATCCATTTCGGAAAACTTCAGGCCTAGAATAGAATTCAGCACAGTTCGCGGTTCTTCGTAAAGATCATTATATCGACCCAGGTAACACGAGTCGTGAAAAACCAAATTCTTGTCCATGCCTTGTTGTGGCTGCAATTGCCCCTCTTCTAGCAAGGTGGCAAGAAATTCGCTGTGATGGTAAACCTCCCAATCAGCGCCGAACTGGGGATACTCATTCTTTAGACAGTTATAGCCATGTGGGCAAGCGGTTATGATCTTTTTCACCCCATAAGAATTAATAATCTCCACCAGCTCGGTGGCCATGCTCTGAAAGAGATACTCGTTGCCGAGCCTCCTTGCCGTTTCACCGCAGCACTTCTCCTCTGCTCCAAGAATACCAAAGCTCACCCCGGCCTCATTGAGGAGTGTCACCAGAGCGGAACTGATCTTTTTGGCCCGTTCGTCGAAACTGCCGGCACACCCCACATAGTAAAGATATTCCACCTGTGAGTCCTCGGCGAGAGTTTTTACCGGCAGTCCTTTGGCCCAATCTCCCCTGGTGGCAAAACCCAGACCCCAGGGATTGGAGTTGGTTTCCCAATTCCGCATTACATTCTGGACCTCGGGGGAAAAATTGCTCTCCATGAGAACCAAATAACGACGCATATCAACGTACTTATCAATGTGTTCTATGAATACCGGACAATTCTCAATGCAGTTGCCGCAGGTGGTGCAGGACCAGAGCTCATCGTGCTGACAGATGTCTCCTATGAGAGCTTTGGCTAACTCACCTTCAGGGTTGACTGTAGCAGCTTCCGCCGTCCCTTGCTGCGCCAGCAGCATTTTGCCCTTTGCTTGCAAGTGTTCTTTGAGATGGTGGATGGTTAATTTGGGACTCAAAGGTTTACCGGTAAGAGTGGCAGGGCAGTTATCCGAGCAGCGGCCGCATTCTGTGCAGGCATAGAGATCCAAGAGCTGCTTCCAGCTGAATTCCTCGATTTTTGAAACCCCATACGTTTCTGCTGTTTCGTCCTCCAGATCCATCTTGCTGAGTTCGCCGACTGAGCTGAGTCGACGGAAGAATACATTGGGAATCGCCCCAAGCAGATGCAAATGCTTGGAGAAGGGAATATAGATGAGGAATCCCAGGATAACTACGGTATGACCCCACCAGCAGAAACTGTACCAAGCCTGCAAACCCTCTGTAGTGAGCCCCGCAAAGAGACTAGAGAAAGCAACCGAGACGAATGCCAACCTGGGAAAGTATCGACCTGCCTCCCCTTGGGCCAGAAGATATTCCGCAGCCCGCGCCCCAAAAAGCAGTACGATTAAAAGAAGGATGAGACCAATGATGATGCAGGCATCTTGGTTGACTGCCTTCTGATCCTCGTATCTGAGACGTTCGGGTTTAACCACAAAGCGTCTATAGAGCGCCACACACAAGGCAACTACAACGGCAGCGCAAAACAGGTCCTGAAGTAAATAAAGTAAGCTGGTGAGACCTTTGCCCAGGAATTTCCAATAAGCAAAACCATGGTAAACGCCAACTCCGAATGTCTCTAGGCTGCCAATTGAAATGATTACGAAACCCCAGAAGATGAAAAAGTGACCCCAACCAGCTGGCTCGCGTATCACCCGCCGTTGTCCTAACACGAAGGTCACCACACTCTTGAGCCGCTCCGATGTTCGGTCGAATCGGTCTTCGGGCTTACCCAGTCTTAGAATCCGGTACAGCTTGTAAGCGGTGAATACGAAGAACCCATTGGCAGCAACGAAAATCAGGATGAACAGGATATTGGCGGGGAAATGACCCGGTTGCATGGCAGTCTCCGGCTTTCGCATGGCGCATAGCGCAAAGCGCTAAGCGTAAACGCTCTGCGCTAGGCGCTATGCGCTTTGCGATTAACAAGTTGACTTAAGCGTCTTCACTTCCTCGATGAACGCCGGGAGAAACTGAAAGAGATCCCCCACTATACCATAGTCTGCCTTGCTGAAGATTGGTGCCTCGGGATCCTTGTTAACCGCGACAATATATTTGCTCGAACTCATACCGGCAAGGTGCTGAATAGCTCCTGATATCCCACAGGCAATATAAAGATTCGGGGTGACCACTTTCCCGGTTTGGCCCACCTGATCCGCATGGGGACGCCAACCAGAATCCACTGCCGACCGAGATGCGCCGACCGTACCGCCAAGAATTCCAGCCAACTCCTCCAGCATGGCAAAGTTCTCCGGCCCCTTCATTCCTCGGCCTCCAGAGACGATAACCTCTGCCTCGGTAAGGTCGAGCTTGCCGCCGGCATCCTTTTCAATGCTCACCACCTGGGTAAGATCTCCCGCAGGTAGTGCTACCTCAGCCTTCTCCACCTCAGCCTTCTTGGATGTGTCCGCTGCAAGACAATCCATCACATTTGGCCGGCAAGAGGCCACCTGAGGCCAGGCCCCATCCGACCATTCACACCAGGCAAATGCCTTACCTGCATACATTGGCCTCTTTGCTTTGAGCCCACCTCCCTCGATCTTCAATTCGGTGCAATCCGTGGCCAAGCCAGCCCCAAGCCTGGCTGCCAGCCTTGCACTGAAATCCTTACCGTCCACCGAGGCCGCGGTCAGGATGACCTTCGGGCTGAGGTTCTGAAGGATTTCGGCCACAACCGGAACATACGTTTCAGCCCGATAGTCCTTCAGGAGCGCATCATCAACCACATATACCTTTTCCACCCCGTAGCCTCCAAGATCTGAGGCAAGCGCTTCCACACCTTCACCCAAGGCAACAGCCAGGAGAGGTTCCCCCAATTCATCCGCAAGCTTTCTGCCCTCACTGGCTATTTCAAAGGAAACACGCCGAAACTTACCTTCTCGAAACTCAGTGATTACACATACTCCCTGTGCCATCATTATTCTCCTAGTATAGTAAGTTCTTAAAAATTTTAGATATTTGTTATATGACCTTGGCTTCCTCACGCAGAAGACGGGTCAACTCTTTGGCGGTCTCAGCCATGTCACCCTCAAGAACTCGGCCCGCCTGCCGCTCCGATGGCAACTCCATGGAAGTCACGCTCACTTTGACTGCCTCATTTCCCACCTCAGCTGCAGACAGCCCAAGATCGGCAAGCGTTTTCGTCTCAAGGGGTTTCTTCTTGGCCTTCATGATCCCTGGCAAAGACGCATACCTTGGATTCCACACTGCATGGGCTCCACCAAAGGTTACCAACGCCGGAAGTGTTGCCTCCATGGTCACTTTGGCTCCCTCTATGGGACGTTGAATTGTTACCTTGCCGTCCGCAACCTCTACGGATATGGCCAGGCCCAAATGTGGAATGGTTGCGAGTTCGGCCACCATGATACCCACCTGGTTCTCATCGTCGTCCACCGCCCGATGGCCGCAAAAAACCAGGTCGAACTCCAGACTCTTCAGCGCTGCCGCAAGAACCTTGGCCTTGCCCAGGGCGTCACTTCCCTCCGTTGCCTGGTCGTCAACCAGAACCCCCGTGTCTGCTCCCATGGCCAGGGCAGTCCGAATGGATTCCACTGTTCTCTCAGGTCCCATGCTAAGAATGGTGACACTGGCCCCAACGCTGTCCTGGAGACGAAGAGCTGCTTCAACGGCATACTCGTCGTAAGGGTTGATGATCCATTTGACCTCGCTGCTGTCTATGGACTTGCCATCAGTACCAATTTTGATTTTGGTCTCGGTATCCGGCACCTGTTTAACCAAGACTACTATGTTCACCTTCATTCTCCTTTCTGCCAGTCTGGATTTGGCCGATTTATTTCTGTTTGTATCTTCTGACTTTTGACTTTCAAAACCCCAGCAATCCCCAGTTTTAAATGCCTAAAAGCTAAAATCCCAAATCCCAAGCACCAAATCTCAGGGTTTCAGGTGTCAGGTGTCAGGAAAGAAAAACACAAATACTGAAACCTAAACTTCCGATTCTGACTCCCTGCCCTGAGCCTGTCGAAGGGCTGGCCCTTACTCTACGCTCTATGCCCTATGCCAACTGAATACCAGATGCTGGATACTCGATCCCAGATACTGGATGCTTGCCTGGTGGTCAATACTTTGGCAGGCAGAGACGCCTGCCCTACTAGATGCTGGATTTCGGAATGTGGAATGCGGATTTATCATTTCGCATTTATCATTTCACGTTTTTGATTTATCTCGCCGCGTCTCCGTTTCTACGCGTCCCCGAGTCGTTTTTCTCTATTCCCTATGCCATGCTCAATCTCAAATCTGCAATCTAAAATCCACCAATCCGCATCCCACATCCCACATCCCACATCTTCAATCCAAAATCCGCAATCCTCT
>CAMYLW010000179.1 GCA_947259475.1 Thermodesulfobacteriota bacterium | reverse complement strand
TATCCTGTAATCGGAATGATCACTCCCCGTCGCCCACGTCTCATGCTAGCTCGGATATTTCATGAATTGCTGTCGCGAGACCACGAAGATGGGCGTGTCACCTGGCAACCGTACCGCGGGATTGGTTTCCATGGCTAAACGGTACGTTGCAGGAACCGACACCCGAGGACGCCAGGAAGGACGGCCATATCCGTGGTCGCAGCAAGTGATTCATGATATATCCGGGCTAAAGATCAAGCTCTGCACTGATACCCTGCATGGCTCGCAGGCTCAGCTCCGCAAAGTCGGCAAGTGGTACCCCTATTTCCTCACAAAGTCTGATCTGATCCCGATTCACCCGCCTGGCGAAATCTTTCTTTTTCATGCGCTTCAGAATGGACTTGGGCTTTACGCTTGCCAGTCGCTTGTCCGGATAGACCAGGGCTGTTGCTATAACCAAACCGGTGATAGACTCGGCACAGGTTAGAGCGAAATCGAACGTGGACTTCCTCTCCACGCCCAGAGCTTCTGCGTTATGAGCCTTGATTGCAGTTATCACTTCAGGTGGCAAATCACGAGCGGCCAGGATGTCAGCCGTCCGCAGCCCATGCTCCGAGGGCTGGTCGGCGGTCTCTTCGAAGTCTAAATCGTGTAACAGACCCGCGATACCCCACAGGTCCACAGGCTCATCCAACCGCTCGGCCAGTGCCCGCATTATTGCTTCCGTCGCCAGACAATGCTTTCGCAGATTTTCGGCCTTCAAATGATTGTGCAGCAAATCAAGAGCCTGTTGCCGATCCATCGAACAGTTCCCGCCCCGCTGTAAGCAAGTATTGCACTTTCGTAGGAAATAATTGTTTTTAAGCAAACTTTTGAGTTCTTGAACCATCAGCGCTATGCGCAATTTACCCTGCCATGGCCACCCGACGGGTCTTTTTCTTCAGACGGTTAATCCGCCGCCTGAGAATTTTCATTTTCTTTTTGTCTCCCGCCTCCTTCGTGGCCTCCTTTTGGCTACGCAGTTCCCTTATTTTTCCCTTGATGGTGCGCACGTCGACGCTCGTCCGCCGCTTTTTGTCATCCACAATTCCTTTGGCTTTCTTGACGGCGGCAAGAAGTTCACTTTTATTCATTGCATGTACGCCGACGATCCCTTCAAGACCCAGGGCTACCTCTCGCAGCTCTTTGGCGGTCATCCGATCCAAGGGTTTTTCTCCGAACCGGCTCTTTGAGCTCTTCTGGCTCTTTTTTCCCCTTTGCTTCTTTTTTCTTTTTAGCCTCTTTCGGCTCTTTTTTCCCCTTTGTTTCTTTCTTCTCTTTGAGCTCTTTTGTCTCTTTCTTCTTCTTAGCCTCTTTCGGCTCTTTTTCCTCTTTTAGCTCCTTTTGCTCCTTTTCCGTCATATATCCCAACTCCTTTGCCCTTCTGGGCTTGAGTATCGAGAATCCAGCACGCCTCCAGTTGACTCGTCTAGGGTCACGTGCTAGAGCCTTCCTTCTCACTCTTTTCAACCATTTCCGCTAGCTTCAAAAAAGGCCTGAACAGATCAATCGGAATGGGAAAAAGGGTGGTGGAATTGTTTTCTGCAGAAACTTCTCTAAGTGTCTGCAGATAGCGTAACTGCAAGGCCATTGGATGCTCAGAGATTATCTCGGCCGCTTGGGCCAAGCGGTTTGCTGCCTGATGTTCACCTTCGGCATTAATAACTTTAGCGCGTCTCTCACGTTCGGCTTCAGCCTGACGAGCCATGGCCCGCTGCATATCCTGGGGAAGATCGATGTGTTTGACTTCCACAGTTGTCACCTTCACGCCCCAGGGATCGGTGTGTTTGTCCAGAATCTCTTGAAGCTGGCTATTGATCTTATCCCGGTCCGAAAGCAGCTCGTCCAGTTCCGCTTGCCCACAGACACTACGCAAGGTCGTTTGAGCCAGCTGCGAGGTTGCATAAAGATAATTTTCCACTTCTACCACCGCTTTAATGGAATCCATCACCCTGAAGTAAATAACTGCATTGACCTTTACAGATACATTATCCCGGGTGATTACATCCTGAGGCGGTACATCCATGGCCACCAAGCGCAGACTGATTTTTACCATCCTGTCAACTACAGGAATAAGAATAATGAGTCCCGGTCCTTTGGCCCTGTCCATAACCCGACCAAGGCGAAAGATAACCCCCCGCTCGTACTCGTTCAAGATCCGAATCGCACTGGCCAAAAAAAGGACTGCAAGTACGATCAAGAAAATGATGGTGTAAGGCATGCCATCCTCCTGTCGGGGCAGCAAAAATGCTGTAAACCCCTGTCTCAGGCGACCAAATCACTGCTTTGTATCACCTATTTTTCGCACTTTCAACCACAAATTTTCCACCTCTATCACCTCTACCTTCGAGCCAACGGGAACGACATCCTCGGAGGTGGCATTCCAGAGTTCCCCGTGGACGAACACCCTGCCTTCCGGCGCCAGAGGTTCCTTGGCCACCGCAATCTCACCGATCAATCCCTGATAGCCTGTGCGGGGCCTGGCCATGTGAGCCCGTACAGCCAGAAAAGCCACGGTCATGAAAAAGCCAGAGATAACGAGTACCGCCGGAATCATCACACTCCAGGAGATTCTCAAGCCGGGAGTGCCAGTGTTGAAGAGCATGACGGAGCCCAGAGTCAGACAGATTACCCCTCCGACGCTGAGCATACCATAACTGGTAACCTTAATCTCCAGGAGAAAGAGTATAGCCCCCAGAATAATCAGGAGCACGCCAGCGTAATTAACCGAAAGGGTCTGAAAAGCGTAGAAGGCCAAAATCAGAGATATTCCGCCGATGACCCCCGGGAAAATGACACCAGGATGAGAGAGTTCGAAATAAAGGCCGGCCATACCGATAAGCATTAGTAAGTAGGCTATATTCGGATTACTAATGGTCTTCAGGATTTTGTCCCGCAGATTCTCCTCTACTGTTTCTGCAGGAAGTCCTTTGAGTGCCAGTTTCTTCTCTCCTTCTTTGGTCTGAACTGACCAGCCTTCAAGCTTTACTAGAAGATCGTCCACGTCTTTGGCCACCAGGTCGATCACATTGAGCTTCAAGGCCTCCTCGGCGGTGATCGATACACTCTTTCGCACCGCTTCTTCTGCCCACTCGGCATTGCGGCCGCGTCTGGTGGCTATACTTTTTATGAATGCAACAAGATCATTGACCACCTTGGTGTTCATGGTTTCGTCCATGTCCTTGCCACCAGCTACCACCGGATGAGCTGCGCCTATATTGGTGCCTGGCGCCATAGCAGCAATGTCAGCAGCCATGACAACGAAAACACCGGCGGAAGCAGCCTGGGCGCCGCTGGGCGACACAAAAACCACCACCGGAATCGGGGCGTTCATAATGGTCTTTATCATGGTTCTCATTGAGGTAACCAGACCGCCTGGAGTATCCAACTCCACCACCAGAAGGACCGCATCTTCTTCCACTGCCTGCTTTGCTCCTCTCGCCAGAAAAGCTGCGGTCCCAGGATTTATGCTCTCCTCGATACGCAAGATCTTGATGTGCTTGTCTCCAGCCAGTGAAAGGGGAAGTGAACATAACAGCAGCACAATAAGCACCGATCCTGCCAGAACAGTCAAAAGGTTCAATTTTTTAATGGACACCTCTAACTTGGCTGCGAACTGCATTTTTTCCCTTTCTGGACACTCTGCACTCGTACCCCGTCGTGCTGCGACTCCCATTATTCGGGCCCCTCAGTCGCCCCCCGCACTAATGATAGCAGTAACTGGACATCCTCCCAGACCTGCCGCTTCTGGAGAGGATTCCGCAGAAGATAGGCAGGATGATAGGTTGGAACTACTGGAATCCCTTCCAAATAATGAACGCGATTGCGAAGTTTGGAGATGGGCTGCTGGGTGGAGAGCAAGAATTGGGCGGCAAAGCCTCCCAAAGCCAAAATCGCCTGAGGTCGAATGGCTCGAAGTTGACGCCAAAGGAATGGACCGCACTGTTCTATTTCGTTAGCCTGGGGATCGCGGTTCCTCGGCGGTCGGCACTTGATCACGTTACAAATATAGACCTCAGCCCGCCGCCATCCCATGGCAGCGATGATACGGTCGAGCAACCTACCTGCAGGACCCACAAAGGGCCGACCCAATCGGTCCTCTTCCTGACCTGGCCCTTCTCCAACCAAAACTACTCTGGCTGAAGGGTTTCCTTCTCCAAAAACAATGTGGGTTCTCTGGGAGTGAAGCTGACAGCGTGTACACTCTCCCAAGTCGGCACGAGTCTGTTCCAGGGTTTCCGGGAGGTCCTGGATGGAGGTGATCGGCTGACACGGCAACCATTCCAGACCCATTAGAGCCTGATAGCTGAGATGCTGGCGGAGGGAATATGCCAATTCAGCCAGATCTGGGCGTGGTGATCTTCCCAACTCCCCACCTGAACTGGCCTTCTTATTTTGATCGGCAAAACGCATGCTTCTCTTGCCCGGCAAAGGTTATTCTTGACTTTCATTATAACAGGTTTCTTAGGTACCCATAAATGTAAGGCCCATTTATCCTGAAGCACCTCAAATACTGACCATCTCATGTCTGCCACAGACGTTCCACCCGATTCCAAATGTGGACCGCGATCACTTCTTTGCTTTCTAAAGGTAGGTTCTCCATCTCGCCTCCCGGCCACAAAATGGTTACCTCATTGGTGTCGCTACCAAACCCGGCACCGTCTACGGTGAGATCATTAGCCACAATAAAATCCAAATTTTTCTGCTGTAGTTTTTTCTTTGCATTGCCCAGCAAGTTTTCAGTTTCTGCAGCGAACCCAACCAGAATCTGGTTGTTTTTCAGTTCCCCCAGGCGAAAGAGGATGTCTTCAGTTCGCTCCAACTCTAAAGACTCATTATCGTCGCTTTTCTTTATTTTTCCGGATGCCATCACCTTTGGGCGATAATCGGAAACTGCCGCAGCCATCACTACCACATCCACCTGCACCATTTTCTCAACAACAGCCTGGTGCATCTCCTTGGCAGTGGCTACTCGAACCATGTTCACCCCAGATGGCGGGGTCAGAAAAGTGGGTCCGCTAACCAGGGTGACATCTGCTCCCCTCCTGTGCGCCACTCTCGCCAGAGCATAGCCCATTTTTCCTGAAGAAGGGTTTGTCAGATGTCTCACCGGGTCCAGCGCTTCCCTGGTGGGACCCGCGGTTACCAGCACCCTTTTTCCCTTGAGAGATTGCGGGGTCAATACCTGGCGAATTTTCTCCACGATCTCATCCACAGGCGCCAACCTCCCGAGGCCCTGGACACCACAGGCCAGGTCACCGGCATCCGGACCAACCTGATAAAATCCCCAACTGCGCAGCTTGGCCAGATTCTCTTGGACCGCCTGGTTCTCAAACATGTTCACATTCATAGCTGGGCAAATGATTTTAGGAGCGGTGCACGCCAACAAGGCCGTAGTCAGGTAATCATCACCAATACCATGGGCTAGTTTGCCAATGATATTGGCGGTGGCGGGGGCAATCACAGCAACTTCAGCCTCGGTGGCCACTTCAATGTGGCCAATTCGCGATTCTGCCTCCAGATCAAAGAGATGAGTGCAAACCGACTGGCCGGAAAGCACCTGGAAGGAAAGAGGCTGGACGAATTCCATTCCGCTCCGGGTCATAATCACCCGAACCCTAGCTCCCTCCAGGGCCAAAAGCCTGGTCAACTCCAAGGCTTTGTATGCGGCGATGCCGCCGGTTACCCCCAGTAAAATCTTTCGGTCTTTTAGTTCGGCCATAATGCCTCGTCTTTCAAAGCTGTCAGCTGATGTCTAAATACTGATATCAGGGCATAGATGCCGTCATCTGTGGGGCTACCCAGATCTCGACCCTGGTTTTCAGGGGGAACTCGGCCACAGTAACCAAGCAGCTGCGTTCATCTTTTTCGAAGCTGAGGATCACTCGTCGGTAGCGAAAACTGGATTTGAGGGTCCAGCCATCTTTGGGCATGTTCGTGGTGAAGAAATTTACCAAAGATTCGCCCTGCACATAGCCCTCGAATACCAGGACGCCCGCTGAAAAAGAGGGTGTACTGTAAACAAAGGAGCTTTTCTTGACCAGCGAAAGTTCTGCAGGAATCAGAATATCAACA
>CAMYLW010000178.1 GCA_947259475.1 Thermodesulfobacteriota bacterium | reverse complement strand
GAACTACGATCTGATCCATTTAGTATTTCTCATACGACTATTTACTTTACTCTGTATTAAATTGGCCCAAGGAAGCCTGATTGAAGATTCACCACAGAGGTACCGTCTCAAATGAACTAAAGTGAGCTAAAGTGCCTAAAATGTCTAAAATGAAAGGATTTAAGAGCTATCCTTTTATTTATCGCAAGCAGAGCTTGCTCCTACAGGAATTACTTACATGATGCTCGTCATGTAGGAGCAACCTTTGGTTGCGATTCGAGAGTGTAATAAAATCCGAAATCAGAATATCGAAATTGGTCCTCCGGACTCCCCACCCTTCGGGCGGGTTCCCGGTTTGCCCGATCGCCGTCTCCCGATCGGGCAAAAAAATCTCTCTGTGCTCTCCGTGTCTTGTATGTTGAAAGATGTATTAAATAGTTTCCTTATTCGGTAGAACCTGTAGAAGTTCGGAAGAGAAGGATCGTGTCTTGGATCTCGAGCCCGTCACGGAGTTTCTTCCTTCCGCCAGGTGTAAGTCGGGGAATAACATGGTGCAATGACACCGAGTTATGACAAGACTGATGATTCCTGGCATTTTTTCAAACTCGCTTCATCCCGAATAAGGAGGCTTCATGGAAAAATACTATTTAGGCGTCGATGTAAGTAAAGGCTATGCAGACCTCGTCATTTTAGATGGTAACAAACAGGTTGTGGAAGAAAACTTCCAACTGGATGACACTTTTGATGGCCACTGTCGTCTCTACGAGATCCTCTGTAAATTTTTCGCCAACCACCCTCAATGCATGCTCTATGCAGCGGTGGAGAGCACTGGTGGGTACGAAAACAACTGGTTTAATGCCCTAGTGGGCTTCCAGGCAACTTTAAATCTCAAAACAGCACGCCTGAACCCTCTGGGAGTCAGCGCCAATAGCAAGGCTGACTTGAAACGTAATATCACTGACAAGATCAGCGCTTAAGGGCGGTGTTCCAGGGTGGGTCTTGAAGCTGTTGAAACGCTATCCTACAGCTTCCAAGCTGGCCAAAGCCAAGGCAGTATCCGTAGCCCGGATCCCTTACATCTCCTCTGCTCGGGCGCAACAGCTGATCCTTGATGCTAAAGAAAGCGTAGCCTCCGTTACCGATAAAGTCACAGAGCAGTTGATTAGGGCAACGGTAAAGCAGGTCCTTCATCTCAGAGAACTTATTGCCTCGCAAACGGAAATAATGGCCAAACACTGCTCTGTAGCTGAAGTGGATTTGCTCAAAACCTTCAACGGAATCAATGATTATTCAGCTGTCGGCTTGATCCTTGAAATACAGACAATCACACGGTTTTCAACGGTCAAAAAACTGGCCTCATTCTTTGGGCTTCATCCAGTCTATAAGATCAGCGGTGATGGTAGTGGCTCCTTTCGGATGAGCAAAAAGGGACGCAAAGAACCTCGACGGATACTTTTTATGGTGGCCCTGAGCGCCATCAGATCTAATCCACTTATTCGTGGCATTTATCTGGATCGTATTAAACAAGGAATGCAAAAAATGGCTGCCATAGGACTGTGCATGCATAAAATCCTGCGCATCCTCTATGGCATGCTAAAGCACAACCAGGCTTTTGATCCGGAAATTGACCGCAGAAACAGAGAACGGATGGACCAATTCAGACCGTTACCTCACAAAGACAAAAACCGCCGCTATCAGGACTTTGACCCCAACGCACCTGTATCGAGAAGGCAAGATATAAGAAGAAAGGAACGGAAGCAGTCCCATAGTGATAACATCACTAAACGCGGGATCATCGCCCCCGTTCCCCTTTCCTAGTTAACAAATACAGGAGCAAATGTACAGGATTTACCGAATTTTTAAAGAGCAACTGAAACTAAATCTATAGCATCAAACACCCATAAATCTATTTTGACTTTAAACGGAATAACTCCGTGGTTAGCAAAAGCATATATCAAAAACTGTTATCGGCAGTATGCGGAGCTGAAGGAATAGGCGTTTTCGGATTTCGAATTTGGATGGGTAAAGAGGAGCAAGCCAGGGTGGAGCAAAGAGGTCTAAACCTTTACCCAGGCTCTTCTGGCCGGAGATATTCTCGTGCGTAGTGCGGATGAGGCTTTAGACGTACTTCTGGACTCAGCCTACCCGGCAGCCTAGGCATGAAGCTGCGCGCGCAATTTTGGCAAAATTCAGCGACCAAGTAGGAAGAAGAAAATAGATACGGGCAGAGTAGCGGTTCTTCCGTCCACAGACAGAGGGTCAAGTTTTAGCGGCTGTTGATTTTATGTCGCAAAACACCGGAACACTTGAAGGTGACTACCTTCCGCGGTGAGAGCATAATGGGATTGCCGGTCTGGGGGTTACGGCCGCGCCTCTGATTCTTCTCCTTCACACTGAATTTACCAAAACCGCTGATCAGGACGTCCTCACCCTCCTCTAAGGTTTTCTTAACCATCTCGAAGAGGGTTTCGACTATCTCTGCGCACTCGCTTTTGGTGAAGATGTTTCTTGCAAACAGGTTTTCTACAATATGCGCCTTCGTTAACGTCATAGATGACTCCCCCCTCTCAAATTCCTTGATCGACTTCCCTCTCTGGCTGGACTAATCTAGTAAATACAGGATAATTTTGAATAATTCAAGGGAAAAATCTCATCGGCCCTAAAGAAAACTTCCGCAGTGAACATTCTCGGGCTTCCAAGGCTCGCATAGAGTTGTTTTGGTCAACATTTCTTAATCTAATAATATTAGCTATTTAGAGCTTTGGGTTTGTTCTGCTCTCCTTCAGGTCACAAAAATAGAGGGAACAGCACAAATGTGTAGTTTGTGCTGTTCCCCTAAAATCAGCGTCAGTACTGATTTTTTATCTAAATTGGTGGCGGTGCAGGGACTTGAACCCCGGACACTGCGGATATGAGCCGCATGCTCTGACCTGCTGAGCTACACCGCCACAACGTAGGGGTTTCATACTCAACAGTGGCCCTATTGTCAACAGAAAAAACCAGAGGCCATCCCAGAGTCAGAAGGCATCGTCGTGTAATGGAATGGTAATTTAGGAGACCAACAGTTTTGCTATAGTAATATGTCGGCCTCTGTCAGTGGTCCGTAGTTAGTAGTCCGTTGTAGAGGAAAACGTAGAACGCGCAGAGCAAAGCGCCACACCCCATGCCCTCTAAGCAACTGACAACAGACAATGGACTACGGACGGGACATAGTCCCAAGTTGCGTTGACAAACCCTAGAGATTAAGTTAAAAGAAACCCAACTTTTAGGCCACTTTTTTTTGGCCCGGATATTTCATGAATTGCCTGCTTTGACCGCGGATATGACCGTCCTTCCGGGCGTCCTCGGGTGTCGGACCCTGCGACGTACTGTTCACAGTACGCCTCGGATCCAATCCCGGTGGCACACCCTCTCCACGGTCTCGCGACAGCAATTCATGAAGCATCCGGGCTAGGGGAAATAACCTTACCTGCTGTTGGGGACAAAACTAAGGAGCATTAAGTTGAAATGCCCGCATTGCGAAGAATTGCTGGGTGAGCTGACTTGTTCGGCCTGCAACCGATCTCTTCCCGAAAAGAGCCGTTACTGCTGCTGGTGTGGCGAAGAACTGGCAGGGGCTGCGGAGGTCAGCGAAGACCCGGAGTTGGCTACTGAGGCTGAGGCTGAGGGGTCCATAGATCTTGCCAGCAGAAAACTTTGCAGCGATGGTACCTGCATCGGAGTAATTGGACCTGACGGTCGCTGCAAAGAGTGCGGCAAACCATACACCGGAGAGCCGGAGCCGGAGGATGAGCCGGAGCCGGAGGAGGAACCAGAGCCGGAGGATGAGCCGGAGGAGCATTGAGCCAGCACCATCTCCGCATAACAATATCCATAGTGAGGCCCTAGATGTATGAACTGAAAATCATAACAGAGTTTTCTGCTGCACATAATTTGCGAAATTTTCGAGGCAAGTGCGAAGCTCTGCATGGCCACAATTGGAAGGTGGAAGTCGTGGTCAGCGGCAAGGAGTTGGACAACAGTGGCGTAGTTCTGGACTTCGCAGAAGTTAAGAGTGCCACCGGTGAAATCATGTCAGAGATCGATCACAAATACCTCAATGACTTACCTTTCTTCATAGAGCATAATCCGTCTTCTGAAAACATAGCCCGTTATATATTCCAGCGCTTGCAGGAAAAGATCGAAGATAAGCGGGTGCGGGTCGAACGGGTGACCGCCTGGGAATCCCAGGATGCTTGTGCAACCTACATGGGTGAATCCACTACCCCAGTTAGCTAGCTGGATTCCCGCTCCTGAAGCTCGGCGCGGAACCTCTCCACCTGTTCCAGGTAATAGGAACGATCGCCTGTTGCGGCTGCCAGAGCTTCCTCTGCCGTGGCTAAAGCCTTCCTTGCTTGACCATTGACGTGATACGCTTCTGCGAGGGTATCCAGGATATGGGATTCCTGAGAGCTGGCTGCCGCTTTCACAGCCAGGGCAAGGGCCCTCTCTGGATGGAAAAAGGATCTTTCCTTGCTCGTTGCCAATACCCAGGCCAGGTTGTTCAGAATTTCAGGGTTGTCCGGGTCAAGTTCCAAAGCGCGTTCCAGATGGCGAACTGCTTCTTGCGGTTGATTTCGGGTGTAGTAAAGGGTTCCAAGGCTCGACAGAAGTAGAGGATTCTCCGGCTCAAGCTGAACCATGCTGGTGAGCATTTTGTAGTTTAACTGTTCATTTAAATTTTTACCTACTGCCCCGGAATGAAACAAATAGCCAAGGGCTCCCACCGCAATTAACCCCACCAAGTAACCAGCCAATGCTCTCCTGAGTTTGAGGCGATGCTGTCTCAACAGCGACGGATTTCTGGCGGAAGCCGCAAGGAAGTCAACACGTTGTTTGATGCTGAAATGATGCCAACTGGGCACATCCCGGACGTTGCCACTATGAAAAGCTACTTTTTCCAGGGCCGAAATAAGCGGAGACCCTCTTCCCATCACAGCAAAAACATGAAGATCAGCTTGACGTTCGAAGTTGCGGATAAAAAAGCCGAAGAGGAAGCGGAAATAAAAGACCAGTAAAAGCAGCAGAGGAAGGGTGGAGAGCATGGAAATCAGGGTAAGAAATTCAGAGTCACTCCGTCTCAGAAGCGCTAATGGCAGATCGCTGGCGAGCACCAGCAGAAAGGAAAGGGTCGAGAGGGGAAAAGCAAGGACAAGGTAGCCCAGCAGAAATATAAGGTAGAAGAAGAGATGTTTTTCTTTTACGTGACCCAGTTCATGGGCCAGAACTGCCCGCAATTCATCATCGTCGAGAACGTTAAGGAGGCCCTCTGTTACCAGAAGATAGCGGCAGTGGCGATGGAGCCCCATGACTCCAGCAGTGATAAAATCAGCGCCAGGACCAGGCCAGATAACAATCTCTCGAACTTGGAACTTCTCATCCTGACAAAACTTTTCTATGAGCGATCTGCTCACACCTGAGGCCAATGGTCGGCAACCCCACATACGTACTACAAGCGGTGGGGCAAAAATCATGAAGATGACCAGTAAGAGAGCAAAGAAAAGGAGCTGCCCCAGAGGAGTGTTGAGTTGGTCGTGGAGCGAGCCAACAGGGAGGAGCTGTAAAAGATCAAAGCTGCCTGAGATAAGTAACCAGGGCAAAATGATGGCAAGATTAAATTTGAGATTGGCAGCTACTATGGCAGATGGGGAGCAGGTGCTGGTAGAGAAGCGACAATGGCATTGATAGCTGTTAAACCAAATAATGGTCACGTGTAGTAGAAATAAAGCTAACGCCGCCAACCCCTGCAGGGTAAAACTACCCCTGATGAGGGCGACTGAGGTCAGATAATATTTGATGTCGAGCAGGTAGATATTAAGACAAAAAAAGAGG
>CAMYLW010000177.1 GCA_947259475.1 Thermodesulfobacteriota bacterium | reverse complement strand
ATGCAGTCCATTAAACACGTTGGCATTAAGGTAGTGGGGTGCTTTTGCAGCCTGACCAATGCCAGATACCAACAAAACCTGATGCGGCTCCAGTTCACTTGCAACCAGGCCACGCTTTACTGCGTCAAGAATGGAAAAGTTCCCGCAACCAGGACACCACGCAGTTTCATATTGGCCATAATCTTCGATAGTTACCATAGTCTTACCTCAAGCTTCGGTCACCACCATAAGTCAAAATCTCGAAATCCGAAACAAATGCAAACTTCAAATTTTCAATGGACAAAACTCTGTTGATCACCTCACGTAGGGCGGGTCACCGTACCCGCCTAAAAAGCCTTGGATGGAAGGAGCTAGTATTTTGGCCGGTATTGAGACCGGCCCTACTCAATTCCCTGAATCTCCTAATCTCCTAATCTCCTAATCTCCTAATTCCTGGATTATATACTCTGGTGTAATCGGTAACCCATCATAACGAAGCACCCTTCTGTGAACACCAAAACCAGTTTCCCGCCTGATCAAACGTGCCAGTTGTCCATAGACATTGCCTTCTACACAGACCACCTCGCCAGCGCTCTCCATATATCCCAAGAATTGATCTGGGATCAGGGGCCACACTTGAGAGAAATGTAAAGTTCCCACTCGTCTAGAGTCGTTTCGTAGTGTCGCGGCTGCCTCCAAAACCGAACCCTTGCTCGAACCCCATGTAACCAGAAGTAGATCTGGACTCTCGTCACCCTGGAATTCAGGAGGAATCACCTCCTCCATAATCCCTTGCTCTTTCCTTAGTCGCTTTGCAACCATAAGGTTGCGCACATTCAGGTCCTCGGTGAGATGGCCATCCACTGGATGCTCATCGCCGCCGGCGACCACGAGATGTTTGGTCATGCCGGGAGGAAGTCGAGGCGAAACACCGCTTGGAGTGATAGCATAACGACGGTACGGCAAAGATGATGCGTCTATTTCTATTCCCGGATCAATCGGCTCCAAGTTGTCTATATCGAAAGGTGTTACAGCACGGGAAGAGTCGGCGAGAAACTGATCAGTGAGGAGAAATACGGGACCCTGATACTGAGCCGCCACTTCAAAACCCTTTCGCGTCAGCCAGAAACATTCCTCAACTGTTCCGGGAGTGAAGATCGCCCGGGGAAATTCGCCGTGACCGGCGTACAAAACGAGTTCCAAGTCTGCCTGCTCTGTGCGAGTCGGTAGTCCGGTAGCAGGCCCCGGCCTTTGCCCCACCACGATCAACACCGGCGTCTCACTCATTCCGGCAAGACTAACCCCTTCAGTCATGAGGGCAAAACCTCCACCGGACGTGGGCACAATGCTCGGCACGCCTGCAAAGGAGGCTCCAATGGCCATATTAATGGCGGCAATCTCATCCTCGGCCTGTTCCACCACCAGACCCATGCGGCTGGCTTGAGCCGCCAGATTGAGTGCAATGGAGGTTGCTGGAGTCATGGGATAAAAGGAGCAAAATTTCACCCCTGCAGAGAGTGCACCCATTGCGATTGCCTCATTGCCGTTCATCACCATGCGCTGGATTGGTTTAGCCACGGGGGGGAGTTTTTCAAAAGCAACGGTTTGTTGGTCGCACCAGTCAAAAGCGGTGGTCAATGTCTGTCTGTTCTTCTCAGCCATCTCATGGTCTTTCTTGCCAAAAAAGTCATCTAAGCTTCCGGCCACCAACGGTTGATCGAGACCAAGCAGAACGCTCACAACGCCTAGCGCCACCACATTGGCGAATCTTGTCTCTCCCAACAGCTGGTATGGGACCAGGAGACAACCATCAGTCTCAATTCCATGGGCCTCATCAGCGACAATGAGCCCACCATCCGCAACTTCTGCTTGATGAAGAGTCACTGTTTCTGCATTCATGGCAATCAGGAGGTCCACCGACTCCCGCGGAGCAACGACGGCTTCCGTGCTAACCCGGATGGCGAAGGTGTTGTGACCACCTCGAATGCGTGACTGGTAGCTCTGGGTTACAAGGATAGAGTAGCCAGCGTGGACCAGACTCTTGGCAAGGAGTTGTCCTAAAGTCACTAGCCCTTGTCCTGCCTCCCCACCAATTAGCAAGGTGAGATCGGTTTTTTCCATGCTCTCGCCCTTTCACCTGACGTTTGAGCTCAAAGCAGCAATCTCTCTATTCAAAAATCCGATATGCCCCATCTCCTCTTCGATGATTTCTTTAATGCGCTCTCTGCCGGCAGTTTGCGAGATCATCTCCCTCAGGTCCGTATAGAAAACAATGGAATCTTTTTCCTGCTCGATAGCCATTCGTAAGATGTCTGCCGATGAAGAAATAATAAGGATGCTTAGGACTCGGCGCCACAAAAAAAAATCTCCCCTCCCCCGAATGGGGGAGAGGGTTTGTCCTGTTCAATCCAAGGTGGAGTGTATCCCCCACCTTGATTATCAGTGAGTTGAGTTACGCTTTCCACAAACCGTGCAGGTTGCAGTATCCCCTGGCTGTTACCTGATCAGCGTCGACGCAAAAAGTGGCTTCGGGCTCTTCTCCAGGTTTCAGGAACTGGCGATAAGCCTTGCCGCCGGCAATAACCTCAATCCACTCAATGTAATGCTTCTCCTCCATAGGATGGGCGACACTTCCCACCGCGACCTTGAAGCCATCAGCAGTTTTCTCGCTCACCGGCACATGTTTTTCCTTGGCCGCATCAACGGTGTTCGCAATAAAAAGTTCCATGGCCTCCCCGCAGCAGACGAGCTCTCCGCCGCCGCCATGCAAGACTTCTACGATGTTTCCGCATGCATCACACTTGTAAACCTCCAACTGCTCAGCCATTACTAATCCTCCTTTTCGCTATTTTTTCTTTAGTTTTTCTTCTATAGATGTTTCGCTGTTCACAGCGAGCATCATCCTCAACCAGTCATATAGTTCCTGTATGCTTTTCGCCATATACCAGCGGCCATTGTCGAATACACCGTAGTCGGTACCAAGCATGGCTGACGACATCCGGGTCGAGTTGGCAAAAAACAACCACTGCTCCATCCATTTCTTTTCGATGGTTTCATTAAAAATCGAGTCATTCTGAGCCAACCCCTTGGCCGCTCCCGTTTCCCAAGCCTTGAGCATCAACTCTGTGGCGGTCAGAGTCATCTCATTGGTGGTTCTAATGTTATTTTCAAATCTGGCCCAGTGCCCATCTACCCACTGTTGGCCATGGCAGCTGAGACAAACTTTCTGCAGAATCTTACGCCGCTTTTGTTGTTCGTTGTTATCGATCAAGTATGTGGAGGCGGGCTCCCCATTGAGGTCAGTGGGAAGAGGAAGACCGGCTTTGTTCTTGATCACACTGGTGTCAGGAGATTTGGGGTGGGCGTGGGCATAAATCAGACCAAACATCCTCCAGGGAAGGCGATTGTTCATTTGATGAGTCCTCTCCGCTACGATATCGCCCTCTGGAGTGACAACCAGGCTGACATGGCAGGTGGCACAGGTAGGGGCAGTGAAGTCTTCGCCCACTGTCCAGGGAACTTCCTCGAAATTCCACTTCTTGCCGATGGATGCATAGATATTTCCGTGTTTGCTAACCTGATATATCTTATAGATGGGAACATCCGGGCCCTTATGGCACTGGGAACAGGTATGAGGTTTTCTGGCCATCTCAATGGAGAATCTATGCCAGGTATGACAGGCTGAACATGAGCCCCTGCTGCCATCGGGGTTTATGCGGCCAACACCCGCATTGGGCCAGCCACTCAAAACCGGAAACTCCATTTCCCCCATCTCAGTGTCGCGCGCATCAAATCCTTTCACCTCCACTTTGGTGCCATGACAGGAAAGACAGGAATCCCCATTTGTCTCCGTGCTTGCAGGCTTAATACTTATGTGGCCGTCATCTAAAGACTGCACCCCGTTGATCGTCTGCACCAGATCCTGGTAAAGAGAGTTATTCAGCAGGTTCCCATAAGCATGGGACATGAGATTTTGCCCATATTGTTTCTCTTCAACTGGATGGCAGGTGGCACAGTCTTCAGGGGTGACAACAATATGCACCTGATAGCCGTTGTGTTCGAAGGTGTCGCTGTGTTTTTCCGGGTTCAGGGTGTGACACTCAGCGCAGCCGACTACACTTTGCACCAGGTCACTTGGAACCCACTTGGCGGAGACCCTTCTTTCCAGCTCCGGCTTTTTCAGAGCTTCAAGCGGACTCACTCTGGCATGGCGGCTACTTTGCCAACCAGCAACCATCCCTGGCGCTACACTCGCATGGCAGTCTAGACATTCAGAACTGGCATCGCTCAATTCCGCCGCCTTAAACTGTGAAGGAAAGAATAAAACTAGTAAGGCCACAAAAGGTAAGAGTCGCATGATTCCCTTCTCCCTAGTATTATGGGCTGTCAGCATTCAGAAATCAGTCCCGCTTGTGGCGGGATTGTATTTACATGTACTTTGCTGATGGCTGAGCGTTGATAGCTGACCGCGCTCATCTGAAAACGGCTGTTTTCGGATGAGCGCACATTAATGATGCTTCGTCTCTCTTACCGACGGTGCGCCTTTTCTCAGACAAGTTCTTTTACTGCTGTCAGTACAGAATCATAGTCCGGCTCACTGGCGATCTCTTTGACCAGCTCTATATATCGTATGGTTCCTTCTTTATCTACCACAAAAACCGCCCTCGCCAGTAACCGGAGGCCCTTGATTAGTACACCATATGCCTGCCCAAAAGCAGCGTCACGGTGGTCAGAGAGCGTTTTGACCTTGTCAACTCCGGCAGCTCCGCACCACCGTTTTTGAGCAAATGGAAGATCCATGCTAATGGTTAGCATTTCCACATCGTCTCCCAAGCGACCTGCTTCATCATTGAATCTCCGTGTCTCCATGTCACACGCCGGCGTGTCAAGAGATGGCACGGAGGAAACGGTGGAGGCTGTAAGCGGGTTACCTTTCATGGTTACTATGCCATCACGTTCTTGCATGTGAGTCTCCTTGTCGGTGCTGGGAATCGAACTTTTCTGGGCGCCCCCCGCGCCATGGGGATGACGAAATTTTGGGAGACATCCTGAACAGTTCTTGGATCAGTTTTTCTCAAGACGCTTGAGAATATGGTTTAATAGTAAGTCACAGTCAGACCCCGGTCAAGGTTTAGGTGGGTCAGGAAATCAAGAAATGATACTTTTGGCAACATTCTTGTGAAGAGCTTCCTTTCTGGATCTGAACAAACGTTTATCACGTTTTCTCGACTGCCGCGCAACCTCAAGAAAATAGGATAGTATCCTGAGATCTTCTGAGATATCCCTCCCCATTTTTTGGGCTCCGTCTATCTTGGCCAAAACGGCGACAAGTCCATAGAGATGTAAACTGAGATTGGTAATCCGACGTAAGAAAAACTGCTCATTTTGGATCTTCTTGCCATATATCAGAAGGCCAGCGTGCAACAACCAGCGTACACTTCGTCCATTTGCTTTGGCAAGGCGGGCCGCACGGTTCATGACTCTTTGATGAAATCGTAGTTTCCAATCAGCCTTACCAAACAGACCCTTTAGCAGAAATACTAACTTGGAGGTGGCGGAGGGGCGGACTGCTTTCATGTGTTTGTTAAGATTGCGCAAGACGAACAGAGGGGGATAGATGGAGTGGATCTCTGTGGTTCCTTCAAAAATGGTGGTCACCCTGAAATCTCTCAATCTCTTCTCATAGGGCTGGGTGGCAAGGTACCCTGAACCTCCTGCCACTTGCTGAGCATCGTAAATTGTATTCCACGCCCTGGTGGTGCCGAATAATTTACAGTGGGAACTCTCAATGGCAATCCGGGCGTGGGGATGATCCTCCAGCATTCCAGCTGTGAAAGCTGTCATGGCTGAGGCCACGTAACTGTCAACCTTGGCCTGGACCATCTTTTCTTGAATGAGTTCAAAGCTATTGATCGCTACCCCAAACTGTCTCCTGCGTGCAGACTGTTTTTCCATGTCCCGCATCGACTGGTTCATGGCGCCAACAGATCCTGCGCCGAGGGCCAATCTACCGTAATTGAGGATACTCATGGCGATCTTAAATCCCTCTCCCGGCTGACCCAAGAGATTTTCCACCGGTACCCTGACGTCCTTGAATTGAATGGCTGCCGTAGAACTTGCCTTCAGTCCCATTTTGGGCATATCTTTACCAATTTTCACTCCATCCCACGTGGTCTCTACTATGAAAGAACCCATGAAACCTGGCTTTTCCGAATCAAGCTGGGCAAAAACCGTAAGACCACCAGCGTAGTTTGCGTTGGTAATATATGTCTTTTGACCATTCAAAATGTAGTATTTACCATCCTCGGAGAGAACGGCTTTACTTTCAATATGTTTGGCATCCGAGCCTACTTTCGGTTCAGTGAGGGCATACGAAAAAATCATCTCGCCGGATGCTGCCGGAACGAGATATTTTTCCTTTTGTGCCTCATTGCCGAAAAGCACAATACCTTTGCAGCCAATGGAAAGATGCGCCAAAGAAACAAGCACCAGGGCTAAATCTTTGCCGGCTATCTCTGCTACCACCTGCAAGTACTGCCTGAGACTCAAGCCGACTCCGCCGTACTTTTCGGGGATGTTGAGACCGAAAAAGCCGATCTTCTTTAACTCTTCCAACAACTCTGCCGGGAGCGTTCCCTGTTGTTCTAAATAGGAGGGTGGATATTGCTTCGTGGCTTCAAGATATTTGCTAACAATTTCCCTTGTCTTTTCATCTTCCTCTAGATCTTGGAAGGAATGGAACCGTTCCATATCCATAGAGCCGAAGTAGATGTTTCCCAAAAAGCTTTCGAAATTCATGCCCAACTCCTTTGCGTCTCAACACGGTAGAGAGAGAATAAGTAGCCACCGGAACAAGAAACAGCGACTCCATGCTGTATGGTCGCTGTTGTTATTATACTTATTACACCAAAGCGTGGAATGGTGAGCACAATTCCATTTCGCATTGCTCATTTTTCATCTCTCATTTGGCGATTTTTTTGACCTTGGCATTGAGTTGAAAATTATGTGGTCAGTCGTCAAAATACAAAATGACAAATGTGAAATTTGAAATGACTTAAATGCCTGGTGCCTAGTTGAAAACTAGATATACTGTAGCAGTATACAGAAAACAGTTGTGGTAAGTATCCCCAGGGGATAGAGGCTAGCTTGGTTGAAAAGGTTGATCGCTTTGCTGGCGTCATCATTTGACAGAAATCTTCGAAGAGGAATCAAGAGGAAGAACAGTCCGGAAAGAATTGCACCTGCGACATATACTCCCTTCATTTTGAGGGGAGAAAGAAAGATCAGGCCGAGACCGAGGACAGAACTGGCGATAAGAGCTGCAAAAACTATTGTCACTGAAAAGCTCGGCCCGTAGACCACAGGGATAGTTCTTGCTCCAAGCCTTCCGTCTTCCTGCATGTCCACAAGATCGTTGGGAATGTTTTGTCCCCCTACCTCCCAGAGAGCTATCCAGATGAAAACAACAACTACCAATTGAGGCTGTGGTTTTGGGTTTACCGCAAAGATGGCAGCCAGCGCTCCAAGATTTTTTACCGTTGCGGCAATGAGTATCTTCCACTGACTCACCTTGTACAGTCTGCAGTAAACTGCCTCCAGAATGGCACCTATAACGAATATAATCGCACATACAGGATTCAGCAGCGCAGCCCCTACAAGGGCGATCAGTCCCCAAAAAAAGGTCCATATCACACCACTGGCAAAGGGTATGAGTCCTTGAGCAAGGGGATGGCGGACAAAGATGCAATCTAGATCAAAGCAGGCTGGCTCTTTGAGAATCTCTCCCATCCTTTGCCGATCTAGCTCATAGTCTGTCACATCATTCAAGGCATATATGCAGGTGTATCCTGCAAAAACTGTGATCATGCCTAGTAGGATAGTGGAAAGGGGTGGAAACGTGCCCAGACACAATAAGGCCGCTGCCATTGGGGTGGCCAGGTCAATCAGCAAATGTGGCGTTCTGGATAAAGCCAGGTAGAGTCTCAATTGCTGGGATTTGGCTGACAATTGCACACTCATATGGGTTTTGTCTTTATTCTTTTCTTCGATACTCTAAAAAATTAAAGAATCCAAGTTTTGCATTATTGAGCTCTTTGAAAGCAATGATCTGCTCAACCACAGCAGGTTTGAGATAACTCGGCAGTGCCGCTTGGCGCCACCGGGCCAGACGCGGGATGGCATACTGCAAAGCTCCCTCACATCGCTCGGTCGCGATCAGAAAGCGCATGAACATGCGCGCCGCCGTGGCC
>CAMYLW010000176.1 GCA_947259475.1 Thermodesulfobacteriota bacterium | reverse complement strand
TGGAAAGCCGCTACCACAAATTTGGATTGTTTTGGAGTATTGGAGTGCTGGAGTAATGGAAATAACAAATAACAAATCACAAATATCAAACAAATAACAATGACCAAAATTCAAAAAGGACATAGGGAAAAAGAGTAATCTTCTTTTACTCTATGCTCTATGCTCCATGCCCTATGCTAATCTCCTGGCACCTGAAACCTGACACCCCGAGATTCAGTGCCTAGTATCTGGTAAGTATGGGTCTACTTTTTTAAGAAGAATTTGCTGGCCGCTTTTATCTTGCTGGCGGTCTTTTTTATTTCCTGGGCTTCCTTGACCCCGGGGATATTCTCCACTTGCTCTTGGATAAAATCCTTTTCATTCTCAGTGCTGGATTCGGCAGACGAAGGAGTTTCTGTGTCGTCCTTTATCCAGGTGGAGATTTCGTCCTTATCTTTGCCGGTGGCAGCCTTCAATTCTCGAATGCTCTTACCCAAAGCGCGGCCTATTTCCGGCAACCGCTTGCCACCAAAAATGATGAGAACGATGACAAGAATTACTAGAAGTTCGGGAACACCGAAAGTGAACATAAAGACCTCTATAGGCGGTTAAGTCAGTTTGGTCAGTTAGGCCGGTTATGCCAGTAGCCTCATGGAGAGTGCTGCATCGTATCACGATCCCAGGTGATTTCGGATTTCGGATTGCGGATTTAGGAAAGCAGAGGGCATAGAGCTACGCTGTCATTTGGCTTCGCCGTCATTAGGTCATTACGCTCCGCTGTCATTCGTTGTAATAGGTAGGAGCCTTGAAATCGCAAGCGAAGCTTGCTCCTACAGGACATTGTAAGAATAACCTGCGAGCTGATCGCTGAAGGCTGAAAGCCTGTCCTGAGCGGAGTCGAAGGTCTGTCCTCTGACTTCTGACCTCTAATACCCGTCTCGCCCGCCTCGCTGTTTATAAACCTTGAAGATAATATTTGATAAAATTTAGCCTTCATGCTATTTTTCAGCCGATTCTAGCTTCACTATTTGCACAAACCCTGAAGGGAGTTTAGTCCGTGATTTTGGATCCTATATTGGGCTGGTTCTCCAGTGATCTGGCCATTGATCTGGGTACGGCCAATACCCTGGTTTACGTCAAGGGCAAGGGCATCGTACTGAGTGAGCCCTCTGTTGTGGCGGTACGCAAAGACGGCCGGGGTACCAACAAGGTTCTTGCCGTGGGCAAAGAAGCAAAGATGATGCTGGGTCGTACTCCCGGCAACATCGTAGCCATTCGACCCATGAAAGATGGGGTCATAGCCGACTTTGAGATAACCGAAACCATGCTCCGGCATTTCATCAGAAAAGTGCACAACCGCCGTTCCCTGATCAGGCCTCGCATTATCGTCTGCGTGCCCTCGGGAATCACGCAGGTGGAAAAACGCGCAGTGCGCGAGTCTGCAGAATCAGCTGGTGCCAGGGAGGTTTTTCTCATCGAAGAGCCCATGGCTGCAGCCATCGGTGCGGGACTCCCCATCACTGAGCCGACCAGCAACATGGTACTAGATATTGGGGGGGGTACCACTGAGGTGGCGGTAATCTCTCTGGCCGGTATCGTTTACAGCAAGTCGGTAAGAGTGGGTGGAGATAAGATGGATGAAGCCATTCTCCAGCAGATAAAGCGAAAATACAACCTGCTCATCGGTGAGCGAACGGCGGAACTTATAAAGACCACCATCGGCAATGCCTTCGCTGGAGATCAAGCTGATAAGATGCAGATTAAGGGACGGGATCTCGTCTCAGGAATACCGAAGATCATAGAGATAGATTCAGATGAGGTGCGTGAGGCCATAACAGAACAGATCGAGACCATTCTAGAGACGGTAAAGATGGCCCTCGAGCAGACCCCGCCGGAGCTCGCCGCCGACATCGTGGATAGGGGCATTGTCCTTACCGGCGGCGGAGCGCTGCTACAAAATCTGGATATGCTTCTCCGTGAAGAAACAGGACTTCCCATCACCATCACCGAGGATCCCCTGTCCACGGTAGTACTGGGATCCGGAAAGGCCCTCGATAGTCTTGATATTCTCAGGGAGATCATGATATAGACCACTCCCGTGGATAGAACGAATACACGTGGAGAATGATCCCGGTCTCCACGTCAAGGACCAAGGTGCCGGTGATTAGTCAAACACGGAAACTTATTATCCCCATCCTCATCTTTCTCCTTGCCCTCAGCCTCATTTCCGCGAATCTCCATAGTCGTGAGAACATGAGCTTCTTTGAATCCCTGGTGGTGGGAATCACTGCGCCGGTACAGAAGGTGGTTCGCGGGATCTTTGGGGGGATAGGTAACGCTTGGCGCGGCTATTTTTACCTGGCGGGAACGCAAAAAGAAAATGAGGAGTTGAAGCGAGAGCTGCAAGCACTCAAGCTGCAAGTAAACCGCTATCGTGAAGCAGATCTCGCCAATCAACGCTTACGGGCGTTACTAAACTTCAAAAAATCTATTGCCACTCCGCTTTTGCCTGCAGAGTTGGTGGCCTTCGACCCCTCGGGATGGTTTCAAACGATTCTCATCGATAAAGGCAGGAGTGATGGGGTGGCACAGGATATGGCGGTAGTAAGTGCCGAGGGATTAATGGGAAGGGTCATTGGGGTCGGCAGCCACCATGCCAAGGTGCTCCTTATCCTGGACGCCAACAGCGCGGTGGACGCCCTCATCCAGCGCTCCCGGGTCCGAGGTGTCTTGGTGGGCTTGGGAGGTGGCCTCTGTCTGCTTAAATATGTGCAGAGGAATGAGGATGTGCAGGTGGGAGACCAGGTAATATCCTCGGGCATGGGCGGTGTGTTTCCCAAAGGGATTCTTCTCGGGACTGTCCAGGAATTGGTCCGTGGTAGCTCCGGCCTGTTTCAGCGAGTGGAAGTGGAGCCTGCCGCGAACTTCAACAGGCTGGAAGAAGTGATGGTGGTCATTCAGCCCCCACCCGAAGAGCCGAGTCTGACAGGCTCGAGGAAAAGGCAGGAGTGATGCGGACCTTTTTTCTATACCTCGTACTCATTCTCGGAGCTTACCTCTGCCAAACAGTTCTCTACCCAATTTTTGTTGTTCCTGAACTCCGGGTGGATCTGTTCCTTGTACTGCTGCTCCATTTCAGTTTCTCTTATGAAAGATCCAAGGCACTGGTGATGGCGCTTTTTCTGGGGCTGCTGATGGACGTGGGCTTGCCGCTGCAAGGCTGGGTTCACCCGTTGATTTATCTTGGTCTTGCCCTGCTGGCATCGATGCTGTGGCAGAATCTAAACCTCCAGAGCAGGAGATATCAGGCATTTTTTCTCGGCCTATGCACATTATTTGAAGGTGTTGGTATAAGGACAATCTTGGTGCTGCAAGATGCGGGATTTGCCGAAACTTCGCATTTCCTGATAGTTTTGGCGGGCCGCACGATTACAGCTGCTCTGGTTGGGCCCCTGCTTTTGGCCGGATTGGAGCGACTTGACCAGTGGCTCTCAAGTTTCGGTGTTTTACGAAAATCCCAGGAAGCATTATGAGTTTCGGACCGCTCAATTCATCGTCTGGCAATGGAGACAGATTGCGTTTCCAGGTAGCGGTCTATCTGGTGGTCTCAGTATTTGTTGTCTTGCTGTTACGTATCTGGTTCCTGCAGATAATACGCGGGGAAACATACCGCGACCTTTCAGAAAACAATCGGATTCGCCTTGAGGATATCGCGCCAACCCGGGGCATTATCTATGACCGTCATGGCCGCATTCTGGTTGACAACCGCCCTGCATTTAAACTGGCCATCGTTCGAGCAGATGTCGGTGATCTTCAGCAAACCCTTGATAAGCTGAGCCGCTTCCTGGAGGTTGAACAAGACCAGCTTGAGGAGAAGGTTCGAAATGCGCCCAAAGGGGCACCATTTCGTCCAATATTGCTGAACCGGGACATGAACCGGGATCAGGTCGCGGCGGTGGAGACCCACCGATTTAATCTGCCTGGAGTAATGGTTCAGATTGAGCCAAGGCGCAGCTACGAAAGGCCTTCCTTAGCGGCCCACCTCATAGGCTACTTAGGAGAGATTGGAGAGGCGCAGCTGAAGAAAAGACAGAACCAGGGTTACAAGCTTGGCGACTATTTGGGCAGATACGGCGTGGAAATGGAATGGGAGGTGGAGCTAAAAGGCCAGCGGGGTGGACGACAGGTCGAGGCAGATGCAGCCGGGCGCCAACTGCAGATCCTGCGAGAAATTCCTCCCCAACCTGGACACAATTTGGTCCTTACTTTGGACACACAATTGCAACTCGAGGCAGAACGTGCACTGGAAGGCAAAGCCGGTGCTATTGTCGCCATGGACCCGAACACTGGGGATATTCTCGCAATGGCCAGCAGCCCTGCCTTCGATCAAAACCAGTTTGTCCGCGGATTCACACCAAATGAGTGGCAGGCCATTGTGGACCATCCTCGGCACCCCCTGGAGAATAAGGCCATTCAAGGACAGTACCCACTGGGGTCTATTTTTAAGCCGGTGGTGGTGGCCGCAGCCTTGGCAGAGGGAGTGATTGAGCCGGAAACCATGTTGACTTGCAATGGCGAATATCGGTTGGGCAACCACGTCTATCGCTGTTGGAAAAAGAGGGGACATGGCGAAATCGCACTTTACCAGGCCGTGGTGCAATCGTGTGACATCTATTTTTATCAACTGGGGCAGAGACTCGGGGTCGAGCGCATGGCTGATTACGCTCGACGTTTCAGGCTCGGCAGCCGTACTTTGGTGCGACTAAATAACGAGGCAGGGGGATTGGTTCCAACTGCCCAATGGAAGTTGCGCCGTTTCGGAACTCGCTGGCAGAAGGGTGAAGATTTAGTCACGGCCATCGGCCAGGGCTTCTTGCTTGCCACCCCCATTCAGATGAGTGTTTTCTATGCTGCCCTTGCCAACGGCGGTGTGTTCGTGAAGCCGCGCGTGGTTATGCGAGTCGAAGACGCCGATGGCGGGGTTGTGAAGAAAGTGCAACCTGAGGCAGTGGGGAAGCTAGATTTGAGCCCCAGTACGGTCGCCTTTCTCCAACGAGCTCTGGAAGGAGTGGTCCAGGAACCGAATGGCACGGGGCGGGCCGCTCAGCTGCCGGGCAAGCTACGTGGGCTGAGGGTGGCCGGGAAAACTGGCACAGCTCAAGTGGTTCGAGCCGCCGAAGACGATGAAGAGGAGGACGAGAGAGAGGTACCCTACAAATTTAGAGATCACGCCTTGTTTGTGGCCTATGCTCCGGCGGAAGAGGCCGAGATTGTGGTTGCAGTACTGGTGGAACACGGTGGCCACGGTGGTTCTGCAGCCGCACCATTGGCCCGCCAGGTGATGGAGGCATATTTCAAGAACAGACCGCCGGTGCAGGAAGCGCAGGGTGAAGCCGGCAGTTGGCAGCAGGCAGTGAGCACTAGGGACTAGGAACTAGGGACTAAGCACTAGACACCGAAGTGCAAAGTAGTGAGAATCCAGGATTCAATAATTCTCATGCACAGGAAGATCTCAAATCTTTACGCGTAATCACCTACAATATTTGGAATGGCTTTGACTGGGACAAAGACGGCAAACTGA
>CAMYLW010000175.1 GCA_947259475.1 Thermodesulfobacteriota bacterium | reverse complement strand
TTCCTGACTTGCACAAAAGCAACTAGGGAGAAAGAGAGGCGGGTTGAACGGACGGATAGGAGCAAACTGTGGATTACATCCCTTAATTCACACTTTCGCTCCCAGTGAATTTAGCACAAAGTGTGGTAGCGGGTCTGCGCCCTTGAATACCCCCGATTAACGCCAGATTATCTCGGCATCATTTCTGAGCGGCAGTCTTTGATATTTAAATTTCGGATAACCCACCATCATTGCTCCGAAACTAACATTTCCTTCAGGAAGTCCCAGTTCTTGTTGCATTGGCGGCCACAAGGTTGCTGCTGCATTAAAATAACCGCCCCAACATGCCCCAAGGTCAAAGGACGAAGCAGCCAGTTCTAAATATGTTAAGGTAATCGTACAAGCAGCAGGAGCTGTTCGATCTTCTTTATGAGCATGAGTAACGATTATATGGGGTGCATTTCTGCAGATCGGGTCTTTTCCTTTTTCCCAAAAAGAAACGACCCGATTCAGGTGCATGGCGGCAACGAGTGGTGAATCTTCTTTAATTAAGTAGCGCATCCAATCGATAACAAATGCGGCCATCCGTTGGACTTCATCCTTCTCATATATAATCAGCCATCTAACGGGTTGAAAGTTATGTCCCGAAGGGGCAAATCTTGCTACATCAATTAATTTTGTCAGAATCTCTTGCTCAACCTGTTTGTTTTTGTAATTCCTTATAGACCTTCGATAGCGTAAAAAATGCTCGACTTGTTCCGGGCCAAATAACCAGTCGTCATTTACTGATTGGCAATCCTCGGGTTTCATAATTGCGTGTGACATGGCACCGTGTGGACAAACAGCCACACAATGTCCACATCTGATACAAATTTCATCTCCACCATCCACAAGGGAAGGAAATGCATCCTTGTCTTTTAATTCGATGATTCCCGCAGGGCATACTTCAGCACAAATACCATCACGTTTGCATTTTTCTTGATCTGCGGTTAACAGGCTCATAATCTTATCCTTTCCTTATAATGAATATATTCTTATCCTACCTCTAGATATGGTAAGCAGATCTGAAATGGGAAAAGTGTAGATTAAAGTATGTAATTCACACTGCGGGTGGCCATGTAAGAGTTGACTGCTCACAGTCGACGGCTCAAACGTTCGGTGGAATGTTCTGATTCAGTCGGAACATGTTTTGTGGGTCGTACTTGTTCTTGAGCTCCACGAGGCGATTCCAGACCTCAGGCGTATAGGCCTCCTTGGCCCGATCCTCTCCCATATCGCTGATAAAGTTCACGTAGACACCCTTGGCGTACTCCTGGGTGGAACTGTGGAAATCCCTGGCCCAAACGAGGCACCGCTCGTCGTCCGAGGCGTTCCGCCACCGTGTGTGAATGTTCAGGACGAAAGGTGTCTTGCGGTGCGCGAAGGCCGTCTCGTTTTCCGGCACCCGGCTTGGAGCACCTTCCCGGCTTGGAGCACCTTCCATGTGCGGGATGAACACCTCACACTCGTCGGTCGGCATCTTCCCGGCGAACTCGATAATCTTGTCGATGCAACCGTCGGAGAGTTCCTCGAGGTGATGCGACTTCCAGTAGTTCCGAGCGCCATGATCCACAAGCCCATCGAAACCGGACTGCCAGCCCACCCACGAGTTCATGCCAATGGCCTCACCATGAGGCTCTGTGATCTCGCGGATCGGCTTGAGGAGCTTGTCACCGTCCGGTTGCCCGCCGAGCCACACGAACGGGACCACCACTATCATCTTCCCATGCACGTCCTTCGGCAGGAAAGGTAGCGGGGGAGCGTGACGCACCACCATCCACACCGTCATCTCGTCCGGCAGCTTCCGGACGTATTCACGGTGGAACTGCATGTACTTCTTAGCGTCCTCGAATTTCTTGATGATCAGGCCCGAATAAACTTCGGTGCCTATCTCCGCGCACTTGAACTCGAATGAGGTGACAACACCGAAGTTGCCACCGCCGCCGCGGACGCCCCAGAAAAGGTCCGGATTCTCCTCAGCGCTGGCTGTGACCAGCCTGCCGTCTGCTGTGACGACATTGGCCGAGATTAGATTGTCGACAGAAAGGCCGTACTTGCGGCTGATCCAACCGAACCCTCCACCCAGGGCCAGGCCGCCTACGCCCGTGTGGGAGACGATACCCGCTGAAACCGCCAGACCGTGCAGCTGGGTCTCATGGTCAACGTCTCCCAATAGTGCACCGCCGTCCACCCGGGCTGTCTTATTTCGCTTATCCACGGTGACCCGTCGCATGAGCGACAGGTCGATCATCATGCCGTCGTCGCATACAGCAGTGCCGGCTACGTGGTGGCCGCCGCCTCTCACTGAGATGAGCAGGGTTTTATCCCGGGAGAAATTCACGGCGTTCATGACGTCGCTTGTACTCACACAGCGTACGATGATTACCGGTTTCCGGTCGAACATGCCGTTCCAGACCTTACGGGCGGCATCATAGGCCTCATCGTTGGGTTGGATAAGTTCACCGCGCAGGCTCGCCTTGAATTCCTCTATGGTTGCTTCATTGAGCATGATGTTCTCCTTGGAGTCTTGTTATTACCCTGTGAGTGCGTGGTGCAAAGGTAAGCACACATTATCACAAAAGAGTAACCCCAGGGACACCATTTTCAATACGAAAAACCACCATTCTTGAGATTAACCGGCTGGCTTAAAGGGCCATTGCAAAACTAAAGATAACATCCCGTAATTCACACTTTGCCGGAATCTAATCTGGCACAAGATAGGGTAGCTAAGTCTCAAGAGGTAAGAGGAGGGATTCTTAATGCTCCTCTATTTCCCGATGAAACACTGCCTTATCATAGGCTGCCAGCACATCTTTTTTGCTCAAGGTACCGATTACCTTCTTGCTACCATCCTCAGCCACCACCGGGAGTTGAGAAATTCCTCTGCTACCCATTTCCTGGAGGGCAAGCTGGATGTTGTCTGAGGGACGTATGGTAGTGACGTCTGTTGTGGCCACATCTCTGGCAATAACTAACCGTTTCAGGGTTTCCTCTTGAAGCACGGGTCGGATGTCGCGAAAGGAGATAATACCTATCAGTTCATTGCTTTCACTGACCACGTGCAGATAGGAGGCATCTTGCGTTTTGAGACGGTTAATTACATCCACCAATTGCATGTTTTCTGGAATCGTCACTACGTTATCGTTCATGATGTCTCGAACCTTGATAGCTTGCAGGATATTCTGTTCCCAGCCGTGCGAGATCTCTATACCCCTGCGAAACAGCTTGATTGTGTAGATGGAACCGCGTTTCAAAGAAGTGGTAATGATCGTACTGAGAATACAGGTGATCATCAGGGGCAAGATAATCTTATAGGTGGCAGTCAGTTCGAAAATAATAATGATGGCAGTGATGGGTGCATGGGTGGTACCTGCAACCACGGCTCCCATGGCTACCAGGGCGTAGGCGCCGGAATTGGCGGTGAGCAAAGGAAAGAGCTCATGCACGCCCCAGCCGAAAAAGCCGCCGGTCATGGCGCCGATAAACAGGGAGGGTGCAAATATCCCTCCTGAACCGCCGCTGCCAATAGTAACTGAGGTGGCAAGTATCTTGACAAAGACCAATGTGAAAAGAAGCAGAGCTGGCAATTGGTTCTTGAGTGACAGGTTGATAGACCCGTAGCCCACTCCGAATACATAGGGCCATTTCCAAAGCAAGCAGCCGAGCATGAGACCACCAAGTGCAGGCTTTAGATAGTCTGGAATCCTTAGTGCCTCAAAAAGATCTTCGCATTTATACAAGCTGATAATGAATAAGAGCGCAACGAAGCCGGCAGCGACGCCTAGCAGAGGATAGAAGAGGAATTCCCAGAGGGAGACCAATTTGTAGGTGGGGATGATAAAAGCTGGAAAATCACCTAAATAGTAACGTGAGATGGTGGTGGCAGTTACCGAGGAAAGTACCACCGGGGAAAATGTGGCGACGCCAAAATCGCCCAAGAGCACTTCTACGGCGAAGAGTGCCCCGGCAATTGGCGCGTTGAACGTGGCAGCAATCCCGGCAGCGGCTCCACAGCCCACGAGAGTCCTTTGCCGGAGGTGGGGCACCCTGAGTATCTGTGCCAGACTTGAGCCAATGGATGAGCCGATCTGGACAATAGGGCCTTCCCGACCCACCGAACCACCAGAACCAATGGAAATGCCCGAAGCCAGGATTTTAACCAGAGCCACCCTCGGGCGAATGCGCCCCCCTTTGAGCGCAACGGCTTCCATGACCTCCGGCACCCCGTGTCCCTTGGCTTCACGAGCGCCAAAGTAAATGATAGGGCCAACGACGAGACCGCCCAGGGCGGGCAGGCCGATTTTAAGATAGACCGGCAGGGTGTGGGCAAAGGTCAAGATATCGTGCGTGTTCTGATAAAAACAATATTGTGCGACCTTGATGGCGTAGCGAAAGAGAAGAGCACCGTAGCCTCCAAGAATGCCGATGAGAATAGCGAGAACCGAGAGATAAACATGTTGGTGCAAACGCCATCTGCTCAAAGCCCGTGCAATCTTCTGAGAGGCTTTTGCAGCCATAGTAATAGTATAGCAAATAACCCTTCAAAACTGCAAAAGTGTAGATGACATCCCTTCATTCACAGTTTCAGCCCTAGAGACCATAGTACTGCATATTAGGACGGGCAAAAGGGGCGTGACTGTGAATGAAGGGATGTCAGGTGGCTCGCCGACAATCAAAATGAGCCGGGGCGAGGAAGTCACGAGATGGCTTTTCGGATGACCTCTGCAGGGAACGGCTTTCCGTGAGCTGGGTAAACGGTGGTTGCTCCTTGGTCCAACAGTGATCTCCAACTCTCCACCACCGCGGCCTGATCCTCAGCGAAAATCGGTAGGCCGGGGGAGAGACGCAGCGGGAACCTGTTCATGGCGAGGTCTCCAACAAACGCTTCACCTGTATCCAACAAGACAGTCAAAGATCCGGAGCTATGCCCGGGAGTGTGGAGAACCCGGCCGGGTATTCCGTAGTCAGAGAGCAAAAGGCCGTCATCGCCGAGGGCCACATCGACTTTGGCCGGCGGAATGTTGATGAGTGGCATGAACTTCTTGTGTAAGCTGATAAATATGCGCCCCCAGAGTGTGACTCCAGGGGGCAGCGGTGTAAGGGACTGCTCAAGCCAGTTGACTTCGCGTCGATGCATGGCGAGCTTTGCACCCGTGATTGCTATGAGCTCACCCGCAGAGCCGACATGATCCCAATGGCCGTGGGTAATTACAACCAGTTGCACGTCTTGCGGATGGATAGACGCTCGCTCTAACCCACGCGCGAAATTCCTGCCTTTATTGGGGGCACCAGCATCCACGGCGATGACGCCTTCTGACTTCAATACGTAGCATTGGTCGAACCCCAGCTCGATCTGAAAGATGTCGACTGCCATTTGAGACCTTCTTCAATTGGCCGAGAATAAGCCTGAGTCAGCAGAACCACCTAACGCTAGAGATCTACGGCGCACTTCAGCGCTTTCGCTGCACCGTCAAGTTTGGTGTGCATACCCGAGCCGTACTTGCTACCTTGAGACGGCTTGTTCTGGAAGACTACTCAGGGCAGAGCGGCGATGATCTTTCGGTATTCGTCTTCTGGAAACGCGCGACAGCTTTCGGTGCGAACTGAACCTGCTGAACCGAGGATGAGTCCAGCCTTGGTTGCTGCTTCATCGTCCGGAAACTCGCTGATCACGACCATGTCGTACTGCCCAAACACAAGGTAGAACTGTTTCAACTCACCTCCTGCTGCCTGAAACAACTTCTTGGCCGCGTCGACTCGGTTGGGGCTCTCCCGGACATCCTCAATCCCTTTCTGTGTCCACCTGACCAGGTTGATGTAAGTCGGCATAAAGCTAACCTCCTTTCTGACAAAGTTTGACGTGACTTGCCGTTAGGTCCCAAATAAATGCCAGCCCAAATACAAAAGCCCCCAAGAGGTAAGAACCCCCTCAGGGGCTTCTTATCGGCAGTTTCTGAAAACTCCTCAACATGACTTTCCTCAGAAGTAGAAGACAATGCCTACAATGAGTACGGTGATAGTCTGGTCAGAAGAGGGCAGAACTAAACGTATGATCTTTTGAAGATTCGTTGGAAAAGGAGATTTCGCTAATCTCAGGATAGGGTGAAAGGTCGTATTGTGTAAATACGAAAAACCACCATTTTGATTTGAAAGGGATGCTTCAAAAATGAGAGGTCGAGGGTAGATAGTGATGAGATAGGCAGACTCGCCTCTCTCCACGGTCCCGCGATGGCTATTCGTGAAATCTCCAGGCTACTGAGCTTTTTTAGCATGTTCGCCAGTTAACGTTGCTTCTCTTTGTTTTGGTGGGGGAACGTGGACTTCGATGCTAAACTTCTT
>CAMYLW010000174.1 GCA_947259475.1 Thermodesulfobacteriota bacterium | reverse complement strand
GAGGCCATTCTTGGTGGAGCGAGCGGGTATCTTCTCCTGGTAATGGAGGGAGATAGCGATGCAGCACTTCTGGATCGAGCCTGGCGACTAGAGAAGGCTTTGGGCCGACGACAGGGTGGAGAGCGTTTGTCACACTACCGCAGCATTCTCTCTTACTTGCCGGCACCGGAGAGCCAGCGGCAAGCGCTTGATTTCTTTAATCGCCACGCTGCCGACCTCAATCCGGCTCGGATTGAGGCTACTTTTAAGCAGGCTCTTCAGGAGAACGGTTTCCAATTCCTCCCCGAGTACCTTTCATATTTAAGCTGGTTGAGGACACTGGTACGTCCCAAAGATGAAGTGGATCGAGAAATGTTCAAACAGGCAAACCTCGAAAGCTTGCTCGAGCCTTTTTGGGCGGATCATGGCCCGCAGCGAAAGTTGTTCACTTTCATCTATCCGCGGGAAGGTTTATGGGGCAAGAGTGACTTGCAAAACGTAACTTCGGATCTCCATAGGGCCGCAGGCGAAGCGGGCCTCAGCAGGAGTGAGTACCGAGTGGCCGGTTGGTCGGTTTTGACAGGTCATTTGAAAGGACTGGTGTGGCATGACCTCGGCGACTCCCTTGCTCTTGCCGGTGTGGCTATTGCTGTAGCACTGCTCCTGGCATTACGAAATCCTTTGACCGCAGCCCTGGCTTCCATTCCCTTGGTGGCTGGGGTGGTGGCCATGTTGGGGATCATGTCATTGCTTTCCCTTTCATTCAACTACGCCAATTTCATTGTGCTGCCGTTGATTGTGGGTATCGGCATTGATGACGGCATCCACATTGTACACCGTTGGCGGGAAGAATCCAGTCAAGACCTCACGGCCGTGCTCAGGCAAATAGGCCGCGCCATTGTGCTTACCTCTCTGACCACCTCCATAGGGTTCGGCTCCCTGATAAGTTCCCATTACCCTGGCTTGCGCAGCATCGGCTGGGTTACCGGACTGGGAATCCTCACCTGTCTGCTTGCCGCCCTCATTCTGCTGCCGGCAGTGCTGGCATGGTGGGAACTCTCGACGACAAGGAGAAAGGGCGAAACGGCGACGCGGAAATGCGAAAAAGATTGACGCGGGGAGACGGCGACGCAGAGACACGGAGATAAGGGTAGAGTCGCGGCTTGAAAGCCGCTCCCACTGTTGCGTATTTTAGATTGCAAAATACTACGACTATCTGTTTCAAGTTACCTAAATCTTAAATCTACAATGATTGAAGCTTCATTCCAACGGGAGGATCGTCGCCAAATATACCGATTTGAGTTATGATCTAAGTCCATTTACTTTTCACATCTAACTGCAACAGACTACTGACAATAATAAGGGGTTCGGTCATGAAAGCCGCTTATCTGGGAATCGATGTGGGTTCCATCAGCACCAACCTGGTGCTCGTGGATGACAGTGGTGGAGTGCTGCACAAGAAGTACCTGCGTACCCACGGCCAACCCATGAAGGCGATGCAAAATGGTCTCATGGGATTGGCTCAGAAAATGAACGGTGAGTTGAGCATCAGCGGTGTTGGCACCACCGGCAGTGGGCGCTATCTGGCCGGCATTCTCATAGGTGCCGATGTTATTAAAAATGAGATTACCGCCCATGCTGTGGCAGCCCTCCATTATGAGCCGAAGGCGCATACGATCATCGAAATTGGCGGGCAGGACTCCAAGAGTATCATTTTGCGAAACGGCATCGTAATCGACTTTGCCATGAACACGGTGTGTGCCGCCGGCACCGGTTCTTTTCTGGACCAGCAGGCATACCGACTAGGAATCCCCATTGAATCTTTTGGTGAATATGCCCTCAAGGCTAGCAAACCAGTAAAGATTGCCAGCCGCTGTACGGTGTTCGCAGAGTCGGACATGATTCACAAACAACAGATGGGCCACAGCGTGGAAGACATCATCGCAGGTTTGTGCGAGGCTTTGGTTCGCAATTATCTGAACAACCTGATCAAGAGCCAGGACCTCCGCCGACCTATTCTTTTCCAGGGTGGTGTAGCTGCCAATGTGGGCATCCAGACTGCCTTCGAGCGAGTTTTGGACAAAGGATTGACCGTCCCACCTGACTACGAGGTGATGGGAGCCATTGGTGCCGCTCTGCTGGCCAAAGAAGTGGTAGCCTCAACCAGACAAACTCGCTTCCGCGGTTTTGAGGTTGGAGAAATACCCTATAAACTCAACGGTTTTGAATGCGAGGGTTGCTCCAATGGCTGCGAGGTCATGGAGGTAAAGATGCCAATGGCCCAAGGCCAGGAGCGCTTGGTGCGGTGGGGGGATCGTTGCGGCAAATGGGAAACAGGCGATCTGTAGCGAAGGCTAAGCGGTATTACCCTTGCTGTGGTTAATCAGGTCTACGAAGGCCTCCAACCGAGTTTGCACCCCACCCGGCGAAGTGTGCTCATCAAAAATAAGGGTAAGCACTGGAATGTTGTAATCTCTTGACACCTTGGCCAGAATCGTCTGAGCCACCAACTCGGGCATGCAAGTAAAAGGCATCAGGTGAACGATACCGTCAAACCCTTTTTTGGCGAAGCAGACTGATTTGCCTACAGAATTTACGCTTTCACCCCCACTGGGTTCACGCAAGTATGGTGCGGCCTGACGCAGGGACCACTTGAACTGATTACGCCTGAACAGCTTGAAGCGATAGCGGTCGTTGAGCCAGTCACTGAGCCAAACACCACGATGGACCTCAACTCCCATCTCCCCCAGCCGTTCTTCCACATTCATGTTGGCGTAATTTTCCAGGACCATGAAGATCTCGCCCACAATGCCTACCCGAAGAACAGAACGACTGCGGTCGTGAGCAACTGTAGCCAATATCTTGCGCACCTTCCTCTTTGCTTGCCACAGGTCACGAAAGCGCCTGGTTTCTTCAATTATCTTCATACTGCGACCAAGGGCCCGATCAGTTGCTCGTCTCTCAATCTCCCTTGGCCGCAGCCAGTGAGCACGCCGTAGAGCCCAGTCCACCAAAGCCAGCCGATAGAGTATGAAGAAAAACACCTTGTAAGAATCCCATTTGGTGTTAAGCCCGGCGATTCTCTTGACCATGTCCAGCATGTCACGCAGGCTGTCAGGGTCATCTGCTCGACCCATCCGGAACTCGTAGCCCAAGTCCCGCAGGATTTGTTCCTGAATCACGCTGTAGTAGCCAAAACGGCAGGGGCCGAAGCCGCCAGTCATCATAATATCGGTGGCACCCTGATTCAACGCCTGGATCATGTTACCCAAATTCAGTTTGAACGGCAGGCAGGCACACTCAGGAGAATAGCGCGTCCCCAGCATCAGTGCTTCTTTGTTGGGGCGAGGTGGCATGGTTATGTGCACGCCCAGATTCTTGAACACCTGCTCGAAGCCAACATGGAGATGACCCATGTGGGGAATGGTCAAGTGCATCTGTGGCGATGTGGGTTGCTTTATAAATTTTTTGGAATTGAAGGGCTCTGCTTCCTCCTCGGCCACTCTCGACCCAAAAGGCCCACCTTTTGTCCTCTGGTCCACCATGTCCAGGAAAGCCTCCACCCGGGTATCCAAACCGGCGTCGGCTGTGTGTTCGTCCAGGACCAAATTGAGATATGGCTTGTGTGAATGTTTGGTGACGTAGTACTCCACCAGGGCGTTGGTAAAGGAATCTTGGCCGCAGCCAAAACTGGAGACATTGATGATGCCATCCACATCTGCACATTGCATATAGTGCATCGCCGCAGCCACCAGTTCTTTGCCCAGTTGCCAGTATACTTGTTTGGACAGTTTCTGACTTTCTTTGTCCTTGACTTCGCGGGACAGAGATTCCGGGGTAAGAATCTGGACACCATGCCGTTTGAGCAGACTCAGCAGGTCGTGACTGAGAGCCTTGTCAAAGGAGATGTAGGGCCTGCCGATGACTGCTACTCGATACCGAGGTTGCAAACCAGACGTACTGTCTTGCTTGGAAAAAGTCTCGTCCCATGGGCCCAAGGCCTGGTCCAGTGGATAGCTAAGCAGCCGCTGTTCAAATTCAATCTGAGCTTTCTGAGCAGCCTCCCACGCTTTCTCCACCCGGATTTGGCTGTTGTCGAAGTGGTGTCCCACCTCAAAGCAGGCCCCGGCAAATCCCTCTGGTTTTGGCAGCTTGGCGTTAATCCTTGGTGTCAACAAATCTGGCAAGTTCGGGAACACATTACGAACCATGTCGGTCAATCCCAGAATCTTTGGACACATATAAGCGTCTGGGCTGACGCTGATGACCCGAGGTAAAAGGAGATAGTCCACCGAGTCTTTCAGCCTGGCCACATGGTCCAAAAAGACTTTTACAGGGAGACAAAGATCGCTGCGGGTGAGGCTTTGGGCGCTCTCAAATCTTGACCGTTCGGTGGGCTGTGACACCTGAACCGCAACTCCCAAGTGGGAGAAAAACGTTGTCCACAGGGGTTGGTATCTAAAATAGAGAAGTCCGCGTGGAATGCCAACTACCGGCCCATCGGCCGGAGATTGCCGCCCGGTAGCCTCAGCTCCGCAGAAGTTGCTCCCGTTGTGTTGATGCAATGAAGAGTGGGTCGTCAACTGCTCTCGCTCCAGATCAATCATTGTTTTCTACGGTCTTGACAGCTTACTCTGCAAACCGCCATCAGCGAGAATTCATCATTGAGGTGCGGCTTTCAACTTACGGTTGATGGTTACTGTCCATTTTTTCTTGGCCTCGCCGACCCGAACCGTGCCATAGTTTCCTTGGTACATCTGATAATGAAGCCAGCCCTTGTTGAGCATTTCTTCCTCGGTATAGTAGCCCTCTTTCTTGAGTTCTATCAAAATAGGCCGATCGTACCTCCATTCGAATTCCGCCGGGGTTGTTCCTCTCTCAATACCATCCACATAGTAGTGCGCCCCAGCCGGGTCCGTGTTGAGCCGAACGATACCTTCCTTGCCGGTAC
>CAMYLW010000173.1 GCA_947259475.1 Thermodesulfobacteriota bacterium | reverse complement strand
GTTGGATATGGGCAGGGCTCACATGATGTTCGAGGAAGAAGGCTCGTTCAAACATATGCGAGATGCCATCATCGAGGAAAAGCCCTACCCCATAAAAGGCTGGTTCGTCTACAAGCACAACCCCTTGCAGTCGGAAGCCAATCGTCGAAGAACCCTGGAAATGATGGAGAAGCTGGACTTTGTCCTCACCGTTGATATCGCCATGAGCGACACGGCTTGGATGTCGGACTTGGTCCTGCCTGCTCCCAGTTATCTGGAAAGACAAGACCCAGCCAGTGGGCTCCAGGGTTCATCTGCCTGCGCTTGTGTTGTTACCCGAGATCCGGTGGTACCCGCCTTATTCGAGTCCAAACCGGTATTCTGGATTCTCAAAGAGCTCGCCAACAGGTTGGAGTTAGGCGAGCACTTCGATTTCACCATGGAGGACTACCGAAAACAGCAATTGAAAAATTTACCCGCCGGAGAGCGGGCCCTTAAGGAAGATGGCGTTTATTACAATCCTAGCAAACTCTATGGCGTCTACGAAGGTCGGGTCTATAAAACCAAGTCCAAACGGATTGAGCTCTACAATGAACGTTATGCAGAGATGGGCGTAGATCCCATGCCGGTTTATCGGTCTCCCAGAGAGGTTCCCGCGGGTCGATTCCGTTTGGTGGTTGGACGAAACGCCTATTTCACCCACTGCACCACCCAGAATAATGGTTTGCTCCACGAATTCATGCCAGAAAACACTCTCTGGATAAACCCCAAATCAGCCTCAGCACTGGGAATAAAAGATGGTGATCTGGTGGAAGTTAGCAGCGCTGCAGGTAAGGGTGAACTCAAGGCTAACTTTAAGAGCGGCATTCGTGAGGACACTGTTTATATGGCTAGCGGCTTTGGTGTTCTTTCAAAGGGCTTGACCAATATCTACGGCAAAGGCGCCTGCATTGCCGAAGTGCTCGAAGACTATTCGGATGAGCTTTCCGGGAATATGGCAATGCACGAGACCCTCGTCCGGGTTACCAGGAAGGTAGCATAATGAAAAAACAATTAGCGATGGTGATAGATTCCTCCTCTTGCATAGATTGCAAGGGTTGTATGACCGCCTGCAAGGTTGAAAACAAGGTGCCTCCTGGAAAGTGGCGCAATTGGATCAAAGAGCAAGATCCTGATTTCGAAAATTTGAGCCGATCTGATAATTCGCAATCCTTGCATTTCCAGCCGGGCAACTGCATGCATTGTGACAATCCCACCTGTGTGCAGGCCTGCCCCACCAGCGCTACCTACAAAGACGACAAAGACGGCACCATTAAAGTGAACAAGAAGCTATGCATCGGTTGTGGAAGCTGCATCCCTGCTTGTCCTTATGGCGCAAGATATCGCCACCCCGAAAAGAAAGTTGTAGACAAATGTGACTTTTGTCAGCGCAGGCGTGCCCGGGGTGAGTTGCCGGCATGCGTAACCACCTGTCCTACAAAAGCTCGGACCTTCGGAGACTTGAAAGATCCCAACAGTGAAGTTGCCCGTCTCCTCAAAAGCAACAAGACCGTTAAGGTATTTAATCGGCAAACAGACACCCAGCCCAACATCTATTACATGTCGATGACGGCTCCCATTGACTGGCCGCTGAAGGCGGAGACACCTTCGGCCATTCAGTTGTGGAAGGTCATAAACCCCTTTGTCTGGGGCTTCGTCGGACTCAATGTGCTGGGTGTTTTGGCCATGCTTGGCAAGCAGTTACTGATCAAAGACGAACTCCCCGAGGCCGAGCACAAATAAAGAGAGGATGTCCATGAATAGCAAAGTTATTAAACGGCATACAAAGGTCACCATCTTCATGCACTGGTTCAATGCCTTCTGCTGGTTCTTTCTGCTTGCTACTGGACTGGGCTTGATCAAAAACGAGGATCTTCAACTCACGGGGGGTTGGTGGTCCAACTTGATGTACTCCATTTTCGGTAGCGGGGAAACTCTACTTCTCGTCCATGAAATCTGCGGTCTCACCTGGCTGGTAGTGTTCATTGTCTATATGATTTTCGGATCGAGGAAATACGTCATACCCTTTCTCAAGCAGGTCTTTACCTACTCCCCTGCCACAGACCTGAAGTGGCTTATCAAGAAAAACATTCAGATGACCCTGGGAAACAAGTGGCTCAAGCGGCTGGGCTTCACTCCGGATATCCCTGAGCAGGGATTCTATAACGTGGGCCAGAAGCTTTTTGCGGTTGCTTCGATTTTAGGCGCAATTGTGATTGCTGTTACCGGGATTATTATGTTTCTGTCGAACATTCTCTTGCAGAATACGGTAATCGTGCAATGGGCCATTGTAATCCACTTTGTCGCAGTCGGTGTGGTTACTGGTGGTTTGCTTGTGCATATCTACATGGCGGCAATCTCACCGGATGAGCGCCCCGCTTTCTTTTCCATGTTCACCGGCACAGTACCGGAAGACTACGCCGAGCATCATCACAAGCTCTGGTATGACGAAATAAAAGGAGCCGAGGGCAAAGAGCATAGGGCATAGGGTTAATGGCGAAAGACACAAGGCTCAGGGCTCAAGGAAATACTGGGATTTTATGAGTAAGCATCTATCTGTCATCACTATTATTCTATCACTTCTTGTAATCTTCCTGCCGCGTGCAAGCATTACTATTGCCGAGGAGATGCCTCTCTGGTGGGAGCAGGCAGAGGCAGAGGCCACAAGGGAAGGCTACGATCTTATTACCCTCGATGAACTTGAGTCTCTTTACCAATCCGACAAGGATTTCATGGTCCTAGATGTGCGGCCCGATTATGAGTACAACCGAGCCCATCTTCCCAAGGCTGCCAATCTGGAATTTCACTTAGGCGAGAGACTCACCCTAGATCCCGCCAAACGAAAGGAGTTCCAGGAACTTCTTGGCTCGGACAGGGATCGCACCATTGTCATTTACTGTCGGAGTTTTAGGTGACTGCGCAGCGGCATCGCCTCCCGCTGGGCCGTGCGCCTGGGCTATAACAGAGTCCACCGGTTACCTCACGGATATTTTGGTTGGAGGGATGTGCATAGCTCAGGAGAAGATGTCCAAGAAACACTTCCCCAGTTGACCGTGGGCGACTTTTTTCCCACCTGCCACTTGGTACTGCTGAGCTATAGCCGAGACAAGAATTATTTGCAGATTCAGCACGATGAAAGGACCATTGCTCTGGAAGACATCCAGAGTGAATACATCTTCATCGAGCTTTACAACGAATACTGTCATCAGTGCCTCAAGGAGGTGAAGGAATACAAAGCTCTGTACTCCATGTTGGCGGAAGATAGCTCTCTCCAAGACAAAGTCAAGATGATGGGTATTGGTGTGGGGAGCAAGAAGAGGCAGGTGGCAAAATTCCGCAAGCAACAGGCGATCGACTTTCCCCTTTTTGCTGATGAGATATCGGGGATTTTTGCCTGCTTGGGAAAGCCAGATCTCCCCACTTCCTATCTGGTGCAGAGAAATCCCACCGGCGGCAGAAAGATTATTCTCGTTCAATCAGGCCATATCAGGAACAGGAAGGAACTAATGGAGAAGGTTAGATCTCTGCTGAGCCGAAAGGCAGACTAGCCTCGATCATGGCCTGTGGAAATATACAACCGAAGAAGAATGGAGGTAGAAGAGAATGAAAACCAAAAGAGTCTTAATGTTGACCATTGTTGCCGTCATGGCGGTGACAATGAGCCTCGGTTGGAGCCCTGCTCTTAAGACTGCCGAAGCGGGGGCAAAGGCTGAGTGGAAATTTCACGACATTGTCTCTGTGAACTTCGTGCAGCAGCATGTAAAAATACCCAAACCTGACAATGTCATGATCATTGATGCGCGACCCTATAAACCGAAATACGTCAAGGGTCACATCCCCACCGCTGTCAGTATTCCCCACAGCAAGTTTGACCAATTAAAGGGCAAACTTCCCAAAGACAAGAATGCTCTGCTTATTTTCTACTGTGGCGGTTTCAAGTGTAAGCTGAGCCACAAATCTGCCTGGAAGGCGGAAAAATTAGGTTATAAGAATGTCAAGGTATTTGCCGCAGGGTTTCCAGCATGGATGAAAGGTCGAGGAAACTATGCCGCGGTTTCAGCAGAGTATGTAGCTGAACAAATGGACACCAACAAAGCAGTCATCATTGACTCCCGGCCCTTTCGACCAAAATACATCAAGGGCCACATCCCCACTGCTATGAGCATCCCAGACAGTCAGTTTAAAGAACTCGAAGGCAAACTTCCTTTGGATGTGAACACCCCACTGATTTTCTACTGTGGCGGCTTCAAGTGCCCTCTTAGCTACAAGTCTGCCAAGAAAGCCATCCGCATGGGCTATACCAATGTTAAGGTGTTTGCGGCAGGCTACCCGGCTTGGAAAAAATATGCCGGTGCAACCCAGGCTGTCCAGATCACGGCAGGCAAAGAAGAAGGCAGTATTGACATTGCCACCTTCAAGAAAATTTTGAAGGAAAATCCAGACAGTATTCTCTTGGTTGATGCCCGTAGCCCTGAAGAGTATAAGGCAGGAACCTTTAGGAATGCGGTTAATATCCCTAATGATCAGCTGGAGAAGAACATAAAATCTTTGCCCTCTGATAAACCTATTGTTTTTGTCTGCAACACCGGCGCCTTGAGCGGTGAAGCCTATTATATGGTAAAGGACCCTGAACCTTTGCCCATTTTTCCAATGAGCCCCATTCCCCTAAGGGGGGATGGGGCTCTTTATCTAAGGGGAGAGGACTCTCCCAGGACACCCGCAGACCCTTGAAAAAGCACGGGTCTCGCAATCATCGTCATACCGGACGAAGCGTAGCTGAGATCCGGTATCCAGCAATCATAGATTCCGGATATCCACCTTCGGCGGATTCCGGAATGACGAGGGCGGTTATTCTACTGAGATGTTGAGCTTTTCTGCAAACGAATAGGACGATGTCAGTTTGAGGCTTCAGAAATCCTGCCAATGACAGACAGGATTTCGACCACAATTGTTGCAATGAGGGGATAAAATCGACACTTTTTCTCGGTGGCTAGCCTCTCTTCCATCTGCGATATCCACGGTAGCATTGTCTGAGAGGCAAATTCGGCTGCCTCGGCAACAAGAGCTCCATCTTGGTCACCCCACCCCTTATCCAACAAGAAATAGAGATATTCCAATTCTATGGAAAGATGATCAGGTGGCTCCTGGATAGTATCAGCAACAGAAAGACCTTTCGCCTCGAACCGTTCTTTCATTTCTGTAGCAGGTCTGCCCATCAAGGGTGCACCCTCGAATTCGTAGCAGGACTCGTAAAGCGGGGCCGTAATACCGCCTTTAGCGCTTATGAATAGCCGGACATAGCCCTCT
>CAMYLW010000172.1 GCA_947259475.1 Thermodesulfobacteriota bacterium | reverse complement strand
CGGGCTAGAGGTGTACAGGGAATACAGTTGCCATGTTGAAAATACGCCAGCGAGCGCATTCAGCGTAGCGACTCGACTTGAGCTCGTCGACAAGTCTTGCTGCAGGGAGCTTCAATTTCCGGAAGGGAACCCTGTTCTACAGGGCAATCCGGGAGTATTTTCAATACACTGCATGTGCTAGTCTGAACACCGGAAGTATGACTGATGCAACGATACAGCCTACCACCCCTCCCAACACAATGAGCGCGATGGGCTCGATCATTGAAGCCAGACTTTTGAGCTCCCGATCCACCTCTTCATCATAGAACTGTGCCAACCGGAGCATAACTTTGGGCAAGTTTCCCACTTCCTCTCCAGTAGAAACCATTTGTTTGACGGAATCCAAAATATATGGATTGGTGGCAAACGGCTCTGCAAACCTACCTCCTTGCTGCACGTGGTCCATGATCTGATCTATAAAACGGATAAAATACCGATTCCTTATCGTACCTCTGCTTGCTTGCAGGGCTTCTAGGAGCGGAACCTGACTGGCCATCAAATGTCCGAGGGTACGAAGGAATTGACAGGTATATATTTTATTATAAAGTCTGGATACTACCGGGGCGCTCACCGAGAATCGATCCACCAGAGCTTGACCTGACTCACTCTCTTTCCAAATTTTGATGCCCACTGCCAGTCCTAAACAGCAGACGATATACGCCCACCAGTACCCCCTCAGAGAATCGCTCAGGGCCATCAGGAACCTGGTGGTAGGAGGTAAGATATGCTCCTTTCCTGCAAAGAATGCGGTAAATTTGGGTAGGACGCCCACCAGAATAAAGATCACCACTAGAGCCCCGACAAGGCACAGCAGGGCAGGATAGGTCAGAGTGGATCTTAACTGGGCTATTAAGGCCTGACGTTTTTCCTGCATTTCCACGATCCGGTCCAGGATTTCCTTCAAGAAACCACTTGTCTCGCCTGCCTTGATCATGCTGATGAAAACATTATTGAATACTCGAGGATGGCGCTTCATAGCATCGGAGAGTTGGCGACCTTCCTCGATATCCCTTTGCATTGCTTGTATAATTTTTTTCAAAGCGGGATTCTTGGTCTGATTTGCTATTGCCCTGAGTGTTGCAGTCAGGGGGGTTCCGATTTCCAGCATCAGGGAAAGCTGAGATGAGAAAAAAATCAGCTCCCCAGGTTTTATGGCTCTGCCAAACCTCCTGAACCTAGCTTTCCGGGGTTTCAGGATGTTGTCAAATATGGATCTGGGGGCTTTTTCAGCGAAGCGAGAACTTTTTGGATTGTAACTAATAGCCATGGCGGATTTCCCGTGAGAAAATCAGTGAGCTCATTTTACCCGGGTTCGAGGCAGAAAACTGAGGTTTGATGGTCGGCTATGCGTCCACGTATGTCACCCGTTTTGCCTCTTCAATAGTGGTAAGTCCTTCCAGGACTTTTTGATATGCCAGTTTTTTCAGTGTCAGGGAGCCATTACTCCTTTGGTATTCTTGAAGGGTGTCAATGGTTGGATTGGTCAAGATCAACGATTGCAACCCTTGGTCAATCTCAAAAAGTTCATAAATGCCGGTTCGGCCTTTGAATCCAGAGTCGTAGCAGCTAGAACATCCTTTACCTTTTGATAGACGCAACTTTTTACTTTCATCACAACCCAGATCTTTCAGAATGTTTTTTGGGGGATAATACTGGCTCTTGCATTCTGAACAGATAGTGCGCACCAAGCGCTGTGCTAGAGACGCCAGCAAAGATGAGGAAATGAGATAGGGCTCGACGCCCATCTCGAGAAGACGTGTGATTGCGCTGGGACTATCGTTGGTATGAAGCGTCGATAGAACCAAATGTCCGGTGAGCGATGCCTGAACAGCGATCTCAGCAGTTTCCCGGTCACGAATTTCGCCTACCATGATAATGTCCGGATCCTGCCTAAGGGCGTGTTTCAGAAATCTAGCAAAAGTGAGACCGATTGCGTGCATTACCTGATTCTGATTGACTCTCTCTAACTGATACTCCACAGGGTCCTCAATTGTTACCAGATTCTTTTCTGGGGCGTTGAGCAAGGATATGGCAGAATACAGAGTTGTTGTCTTCCCGCTGCCTGTAGGGCCGCACACTAGAATTAGTCCGTGGGATCTTCTGATCAGAGTTTTGAACTGATCAAGTACAGCCGGGTCAAATCCCAGCTTGTTGATATCCAGCATGGCTTTGCTCTTGTCCAAGATTCTCAGTACCACTTTTTCTCCGAGAATTCCTGGCATGGAGGAAAACCGGAGATCCACTTTTTGGCCTTCCACATGGACCTGTATCCGGCCATCCTGGGGCATACGCCGCTCTGCAATGTCCAGGTTGGCCATAACCTTCAGCCTGGAGATTACGGCTGGATGCATTTCTAGCTTAGGAGACATGAGTTCATAGAGGACACCGTCTATTCGGAGTCTCACCATGAATTTTCCAGGCTGGGGTTCGAGGTGAATGTCACTGGCACCGTCTCGGATGGCCCGCAATAAAACCATGTTGGTCCAACTGATGACTGGGCTTCCCTCCGCCATCTCAGCAATCTCGCTAATCTCCTTCTCAGTGGGATTTTCCACCAGTTTAATTTCGGTCTCATCGAAGGAAGCCATGACTTCATCTATGCTTATCTCTTCTTTGTAAGCTTCATGGATGGCCTCTATGATGTCATCTTTGCGGCAGAGCACCGGCTGGACCTCCAGGTTGGTAATTTTGGAGACTTCGTCGAAAACAAAGAAGGCGTGGGGATCAGGAGTGGCCAAAGTCAGCACGTTGTTGACTCGAAACATTGGGATGACTTCGAAATGAAGAGCCTTTTCTTTAGGCAAAACATGCACGATCCGGGGGTCAACTAAACCCTTGCGTAGCCAAATGTGAGGAATCCCGAGCTGTTCCCCAATGACTGCCGTCAATTCCTCTCTGGTGAGAATCTCCTCCTCTAACAGGAGTTGGCCTAGTGGCTTGGAGGTCTCTTTTTGTCTGTGGAGAAATTTGCCAAGCTGTTCGGCCGTAATTAACCCTTTGCCAACCAGGATTTCACCGATCTTCTTTCTTCTTGGAAACAGGTCGCTTTTCATGGCCCACTTCTAATGGCTTCGTGAATATCCTCATAAATATCGAGATAGATGAGCCGAGTCGCAATCAAGGTGTCACGGCAAACTTCGTTCAAACCGATTATCTTGAGTGTACCCCCGAGATTTCGCATCTCATCATGCATTCTCACCAAGAGTTCCAAAGCCTCGCTGTCCATGAGATGTACAGCTCTACAATCCAGGATGATATTGATTCTTTGCTGGCTGATACATTCGTTGAACGTCGCTTCGAGTTGTTCACAATTATTGTAGGTTAAGGAGTCTTGAGGTACAAGAATCGTCCTATTACCAGCTTTTGCTATTGAAATTACCGAGGATGGTTCCATGACAATGCTTCACTCGTCTAAGCTGCATTCTTGATCACACACTAAATCCTTAGTTAATACATCCTTGAACAACTCAACTAAATCGGGGTCAAGCTGACTCCCCGCGACCTCTTCCATAATGCTCAGGGCTTCTGCAGGAGATTTGCTGGGTCTATAAGCTCGATCAGAGGTGATGGCATCAAAGGTATCGGCAACCGCAATTATTCTCGCATGCAGAGGAATATCCTTTCCCTTCAGCCCCTTAGGATATCCTGTGCCATCGTAGCGCTCATGATGGTGTAGCATGCCTGGAAGTGAATCAGCTAGTTGTTCCAGAGGTTCTAGAATGGTGTGACCCTTCATGGGATGTCTCTTGATTTCCTGATACTCCTTTTCATTTAACCTTGCCGGTTTGTGCAGAATACTTTCAGGGATGCCAATTTTGCCGCTATCATGCAAGATTGAAGACCATTGGAGCACCTTTTTTTGCTCATCGTCAAGATCGAGCCTTTCGGCCATGAGTAGAGAGTATCGGCATACCCGTTCCGAGTGACCGCGGGTGTAATCATCTTTGGCCTCAATAGCACAAACCAGAGACTTGACCATGTTGATAACGAAACGTTCCAGATCGCGATAGAGATCAGAGTTGGTGATTACCACAGCGATTTGCTCGGCCATGGAATTCAAGAGCCTCAATTCACTCCGGCGATAAATTTCTTCAAAATTAAAGGAGACAAGACCCATCCATCCGAAAAATTTATTGTTGGTTTGCATCTTCACAGCTAGGAAACGATAGGGTTCTCGGGCCTGAGCTTCATATCCTGGGGTCAGCCTTGAATCATTGACAATAAAGTAGTTGTCTTCCAGGGAAGGAGCATTTAAAGGGATCGAGTCTATGAGGCGATCAACGAATATCACTGGATCTGAGACCTTGTCGGATATTTTCTCTATACTGGCTAAAGCGTTGTATTCCTGACGGTTGGGCAGCTTGGCGAAGGCCAAGTCACTACGCATTGTTTCCAGCAGATCCTCAATGAGTTCTCTTAGCATGCTGCTGGAGAATGTTATTGTCTTTAGGCGGCCGGCTATCCTGGCATATAAGGTGAGTTCCTCAAAGTTCTGAGTGAGCTCTTCGACCATTTCTTCCACTTCTTGTTCGGTAGCCATTTTGTCTACCAGAAGCTCTACCACTTGGGAGAGGAATTCTTCCATGTCGTCGGCGAGATGCGCTCTTGCACCCTGAGCGGTTTCTATTTGAGGTGGATTGCAAGAATTTGAGCCAAAAGCAATTAAAGAGCCGATGACCGCTGCTCCATTTTTGATGGGAATACCGAACAGGTGATCTTTACCTTGAAAGGGAGCACACTTAAATGCTGCCTGGTTGATAATCTGAGTTGAAAAGTCTTGGAGTTCTTGGTTCGGGGGCTCAAGGGCCGGATCAACACCCGAGGAAAACACCAGTCCCTCCTCTGCATCCCAGACCTGAAAATTCAGCAGGCTGATTCGAGAAAGGCTCAAGAGAAATCCTTTTGAGGTCCTTAGATCTAGCATT
>CAMYLW010000171.1 GCA_947259475.1 Thermodesulfobacteriota bacterium | reverse complement strand
TGTTATATCAAATGTTGTATAATGTGGAAAAAAGCAAGGGTCATATTTCATGCGGATGAGGGTTGAGGCAAGAGAAAGTATCAAACCCTTTCGGTTGGTGAAGTATTTCACTCTGACCAGCCTTGTGGTGATTCTCATTCCCACCCTGATACTGTCCATATTCATCTCACAGCGGGCCAAGAACGAACTCTTCAGACAGAGTGAACAGTATGCCCTTTTGGTTGCCATCAATTTGAACCATCAGGTCTTCAGCCAGTTCGTCCTGCCGACGGTGCTGAAGTTTGGTCGGATTATGCTCGGCAGCCCTCAACAATATGAACGAATGGACAAAGTGGTTCGCAACACCATTCACGGATTCAAGGTGGACAGGGTTGACGTCTATAATCTCAAAGGGGTGATCAGCTATAGCACGGATCGTTCCCTGGTGGGGCTTTCCGGGCTTGGCGGCAGAGATTTCAACTTGGCACGTGAAGGGAAATCTTCATCGCGGCTCGTTTCACGGGGGGGCTTTCTCGGTTTTGAGCTTGGAGGGGTGGCAAAGCAGAGGCAGCTCAAAACCTATATCCCCCTGCGGATGGAGCAACACCTCTCAAGAGAGCAGGACCGTATCCTTGGGGTGTTCGAGATTACCCAGGATATTTCCGAGGACTATGCGGCCATTACCCGCTTTCAGAATAACATTATTTTGAGCCAGCTGGTGGTAATGAGCCTTCTCTTTTTTGGATTACGTTTAATTGTGAAGAGGGCAGAGGGAATCATCGCCAAAAGAAGTGAGGAGCGCAGGCGCTTGGAGGAGCAGCTTAATCAGGCCGAGAGACTGGCCGCCTTGGGAGAGATGGTTGCCGGCGTCAGCCATGAGATCAGGAATCCACTGGGGATCATCGGCTCCACCGCCCAGCTTCTACATCAGAAAATTGAGGAAGGGGATCCAAAGAAGCAGCTCGGCAAAATCATCATGGAGGAGACGACCCGTTTGAACTCAATTGTCACGGATTTTTTGGATTTTGCTCGTCCAACCACGCCACATTTGTCAGAGTGCCAGGTGGAGAAAGTGCTGGAGAAAAATCTTGAGTTTCTGGAGATTGAACTCAAAAGGCGAGATATTACCGTTGAAAAGCGTTTTGCCGAGAATGGCACCCCGGTTTACGCAGATGGCGACTTGCTCTATCGCGCCTTTTTGAACATTTTCGTAAATGCCATGGAAGCTTTGGATGATGGGGGGGCGATTAAGGTAGTCACGCGTTACCAAGACTCCCAGGAGGATAGCCTCGAGGTGGTCATCTCCGATACGGGTGCTGGAATTTCCAAAGAAACGATAGCAAAGATATTTGATCCCTTTTTTACTACCCGCGAAACGGGTACCGGGCTGGGACTTTCCATAGTCCGGAACATAATTGAAAGCCATGGTGGTGCAGTTCAGATTGAAAGTCCACCAAGGACAGAACGAGCGCAGGTGGAAGACAAGGGAACAGCTATTATTATTTCTCTGCCCGCGAACCAGGTTGTGAGCTGAGCGCATTATATTTCAATTGATTGGCACAGCAGAAGAGAATCATGGAAACCATTCTTATCGTTGATGATGAAAAAAATTATCTCCTGGTCTTAGAGGCTCTCCTTGTGGATGCCGGATACGAAGTGATTACCTCTGACAGCACCACTGAGGCGCTCGAAATTACCATGAGCCATGACCTGGATCTGGTGATAACCGACATGAGAATGCCTGGTCCGGATGGGATGGAATTTCTTGCCCAGTTACGGAGTCGGCAACCCGACCCGCCGGTAATTATGATGACAGCATACGCCACAGTGGAAAAGGCTGTGGAGGCTATGAAGCGGGGCGCTTTCGATTACATCACCAAGCCTTTTAAGAACGAAGAGCTGATACTTACCATTCGAAAAGCCATAGAGATGCACCGACTCAAGCAGGAGAATCGGTTGCTCAGCCGGGAACTGCAGGAGCGCTTCCAGTTCGGTAACATTATAGGTAAGAGTAAAGTCATGCGCCAGGTCTATGAGATTATAGAAAAGGTGGCCCAAACTCGAGCCTCAGTGTTGATAACTGGAGAGTCGGGTACAGGCAAAGAACTCATTGCCAGAGCAATTCACTTCAACAGTCCTAGGCGCGATAAGCCATTTATTTCGGTGAACTGTTCGGCGCTGTCGGAAACGTTGCTGGAGAGCGAGCTCTTCGGTCATGAGCGGGGAGCATTTACCGGTGCTGTCACGCAACGGAAAGGGCGGTTTGAGTTAGCACACGGCGGAACTCTGTTTCTCGATGAAGTGGGCGATATGTCTTCTGCTTTGCAGGTAAAATTGCTTAGGGTCTTGCAAGAGATGAAATTTGAGCGGGTGGGCGGCACCAAGACCTTGCAGGTGGATGCCCGACTGGTTACCGCCTCCAACCGGGAGCTCGACCGGGAGGTGGAGCTGGGGCGTTTTAGAGAGGACCTCTATTATCGTCTGAAAGTAGTCCACATTAAAGTGCCGCCACTGAGAGAACGGAGAGATGATATACCACTTCTGGTTCACCACTTTTTGGAAAAGGCCGCCGAAGCAAATAGGATTCCAGTAAAAAGAGTAAGCCATGAAGCACTCAAGTACCTGTGCCAGTATGATTGGCTAGGGAACGTACGAGAGCTGGAAAACGTCATCGAACGTGCGGTGATCCTCTGCGACGGTGATGATGTCCGTCCCCAGGACTTACCCGAGGAGCTGTTCCAGCAGCGACTGCCGGGTATCACCAAAGAAACCTCGGGTCAAACCCAAACTACCTCGGACCTGGCAGGAGATGCTGAGTTGCTGCCCTATTTAGGACTCAATCAACGGCAGGTCAAGGCAATAAATTTCATCAAGAAAAACGGCTATATAACCAACGATTATTACATCCAAATAAACCACATCTCTGATCGTCATGCCCGTCGCGATCTCAGGCAAATGGTGGATTTGGATGTTGTTGTACGTGTCGGCAAAGGAAGGAGTACTCGATATGTGCTCAAATAGTCCGGATTATGTCCGGATTATGTCCGGATTATGTCCGGATTTGATCTTTTCACCTAAGACCATAAAGATAATAATTCCCGAAATATTAGTAATTTTAAGGTGATAGAAATATTAGGCCAATGCGGAGAAGTGGCAAGAAATTTGCTATGTTAAGTGAAACGAGTAAGGATGGTAAGGACAGCAAGAAAATGAAGACCCTGCCTTCTTGACTCTTCAACTCTTTTTCTCCTTTCTTTTGACCGTCCGGATGTGGCCCCATCCAGACGGTCATTTTTTTGCCTCCTGAGTTCTCAACAGCTGGCTCTACGCTAACCAGGATATTTCATGAATATTTAAATCTTGACAAAGCTGGGAGCGATTGCTAATTTGCCTAGCACTCGACAGGGGCGAGTGCTAAAAAGGTAGCCATGAAGGGACTAGTGAGAGGGGAAAGAAGTCGTCGGGTGCTGGAGGCGGTTATCCTTGAGTACATCAAGGGTGGGGTGCCCGTTGGTTCTCGAGCGATAGCAAAAAAGTACAGTCTAAGCGTCAGTCCAGCAACCATTCGGAATGTAATGGCAGACCTTGAGGAACTCGGCCTCCTCTATCAACCGCATACATCCGCTGGTAGGGTTCCCACCGAACTCGGGCTCCGAGTATATATTGATGCAATTCTAAAGATACAGCAGCTCAGTATTGCCGATCGTGAACAAATCAGACGATCGTACCGGGGTGGTGTGTCCCGGGTGGAAGGATTGTTGCAGGAGACTTCCAAGGTCCTCTCGTCTTTCTCCAGGCAGGCTGGTTTGGTCCTAACACCTCGCCTCTCTCACACGGTGTTCAAGCGGATCGAGTTTGTTCGGCTGCGTACCAGTATGGTTATGACCATTCTGGTTTCTCAGGCCGGCATTGTCCACAACACAGTTTTTGAAATAAAAGAAGACATTTCTCAGGAGGAATTGGACAAATATGGTCGTTATCTCAATGAGATGTTGCAGGATTTAGCCCTGCACCAGGTCAAGGCGCGGTTGCTGGAGGAGATGCAAAAGGAGAAGGTTCTCTTTGATCGCTTGCTTTCCAAGGCCTTGGAATTAAGTCAGAAGGCTTTGCAGGAGGACATAGAAGACAGCGAACTCTACATCGGTGGCAGGACCAATCTCTTGGACAACCCAGAATTTGCCGACGTGGAACAGATGAGGCGGATCTTCAATGCTTTTGAAGAGAAAAGCAAGATTATCGATCTTTTGGATAAGAGTATGTCCGCCGGAGGGGTCAACATTTTCATCGGCTCAGAAAGCGAACTGCTGGACATGGAGAGCGTAAGCTTTATTACTTCGCCCTATGCCAGCGGCGATGAGGTTCTTGGTACCCTCGGTGTAATTGGGCCCACGAGAATGGACTACTCGCGGATTATTCCTCTGGTGGATTACACTGCCAAGCTCCTGAGTAAGATGCTGGAGGAAACCTTCTAAATCTCAACAGACATTTTGGCTTATCTTACAAGCTCCCTTCATTTTTTTTGGGAGCTTTATTATGATTAGAGGTTAGGGGGGCTTGACTCAGCGCTAATCGTTATTAAAAAAGTAATGTGAAGTAATGGAGGGAGCAGGGTGGTTTCCAAAGAAAAGCGAACAGCCGAACCTCAGAACAATGTGAACGAAAATCAAAAAGACCAACAGGAGATCTCACCTGAGTTGGAGAACCAAGCTCGAGCGGACGAGGCTGAGATTGAGCAAGAGGAACCTTTTGATCCTGAGACGGCGGACGGGGATACGCTTTTGGCCAAGTACCGGGAGCTGGAGGATGAGCTCAGTGAAACCCAGGAACGAGTTCTGCGCACTGCTGCGGATGCTGTGGAACGGGCTTTAGAACACTCAGAGGTCGGTGCAGATCAGGGGGGTCTGTTGGAGGGCTTAAACATGACGCTCAAGGGCTTCCTTGACACCCTGACCAGGTTCGGCTGCACGCCGGTAGAGGCAGCAGGGAAAGCCTTTGACCCGAACTTTCACGAGGCCGTTTCTCAGGAAGAGAGCGCTGATCACGAGCCCAACACAGTGCTGAGGGAATTACAGAAGGGCTACATGCTCAAAGAGAGGTTGCTTAGGCCAGCAATGGTACTGGTGTCCAAACGGACCAGCCAACAAGACAACGCGACCCGAGAGCAAACCACAGCCAAGGCTGCGGAAGCGAACAGTGGCGAGGTAAAGATAAAGGTAAAAAAGGGATAAGAAACAGGGCCATAATAGAGAATCACTTTAGGATGAGAGATTAAGGAGGAAAGAATGGCAAAGATTATCGGCATTGATCTAGGGACAACAAACTCAGTCGTCGCAGTGATGGAAGGCAAAGAGGCAAAGGTCCTCACAAATGCCGAAGGAGGCCGTACGACTCCGTCTATTGTCGCTTTCACAGAAAGTGGCGAGAGGCTATTGGGACAGGTGGCAAAAAGACAGGCAATCACCAATCCCGAGAACACAGTCTATGCGGTCAAACGCTTGATCGGCAGGAAGTATGACTCTCCAGAGGTCAAGCAAGATATTTCCATCTGTCCTTATGAGATCGTCAAAGCTAGCAATGGTGACGCGCACATCCAGATTCGTGGCAAGGAGTATAGCCCCGCAGAGATTTCGGCCATGATTCTGCAGAAGATGAAGCAGACCGCGGAGGATTATCTGGGTGAAAAGGTGACCGATGCGGTGATCACTGTGCCTGCTTACTTCAACGACAGTCAGCGCCAGGCCACCAAAGATGCTGGCCGAATTGCTGGGCTCAATGTCCTGAGGATTATCAACGAACCCACGGCAGCTTCACTTGCCTACGGCCTCGACAAGAAAAAAGAGGAGAAGATTGCGGTCTTTGACTTGGGCGGCGGCACGTATGATATTTCCATTCTGGAAATTGGTGATGGCGTTTTTGAGGTAAAGGCGACAAATGGTGATACTCACCTGGGTGGAGAGGATTTCGACCAGAGGATTATTGATTGGCTGGCTGATGAGTTTCGGAAAGACCAGGGGTTCGATCTTCGGGGAGACAAAATGGCCTTGCAGCGTCTCAAAGAGGCTGCAGAGAAGGCCAAGATGGAGCTCTCCACCTCCATGGAAACCGAGATCAACCTGCCGTTTGTCACCGCTGACGCCAGTGGTCCTAAGCACCTCAATATGAAGTTAAGTAGATCCAAGATGGAGTCATTGGTGGAGGATCTCGTTGAAAAAGTGGTAATATGAAGTTAAGTAGAGCCAAAATGGAGTCACTGGTGGAGGATCTCGTTGAAAAAGTGGTTTCTCCCATGCGAACCGCTCTCAAGGATGCAGGCTTGACGACCTCAGAGATCGATGAGGTGATTCTGGTGGGTGGTATGACCCGGATGCCCAGGATCCAGGAAAAGGTTAAGGAATTTTTTGGCAAGGAGCCGCATAAAGGAGTCAACCCCGATGAAGTAGTTGGCGTAGGTGCTGCAATTCAGGCCGGAGTGCTCAAAGGCGACGTGAAGGATGTACTGCTCTTGGATGTCACCCCGCTCTCGCTTGGTATTGAGACTCTGGGAGGAGTAAAGACCAAGCTGATCGAAAAAAACACCACCATCCCGACTCGGAAGAGCCAGATTTTTTCTACGGCTGCCGATAACCAGCCGGCCGTCTCCATCCACGTGTTGCAGGGTGAACGGGAGATGGCGGCAGATAACAAGACTCTGGGACGCTTCGAGTTGGTGGGTGCCAATGGTATTGTTAACGTCTCGGCCAAGGACCTGGGGACAGGAAAGGAGCAGTCCATCAGCATTACCGCTTCCAGCGGTTTGGGTGAGGAGGAGATACAAGCGGCTATCAAGGAAGCGGAATTGCACGCTGAAGAGGACAAGAAAACGAAAGACCTGGTCGAGGCTAAGAACAATGCCGACTCTCTCATCTATCATACCGAGAAAACCCTGAAAGAAATGGGAGACAAGGTTGACGCGGACACCAAGCAAACCGTAGAGGAACAGATGCAGCGGCTCAGAACAGCTATGGAAGGTGACGATGCGGAAGCCATCAAGCAAGCTTCAGAAGAGCTGATGCAGGCTTCACACAAAGTGGCAGAAGCCATGTACCAGCAAGCAACCCAGGACACCGGGGCTGAGGCGGCTCAGGAGCATCCCGGGGAGGCTGCTGGCGGTGCTGACAGCGACGAAGAAGTAGTTGAAGCAGAGTTTGAGGAGGTTGATGACGATAAGAAGTAACTTCCGTTAGCCCGGATATTTCATGAATTCACGCCTTGGCGTGACTGCGACCACGGATATGGCCGTCCTTCCTGGCGTCCTCGGGTGTCGGTCCCTGCGACCTACCGTTCAGGTACGGAAACCAATCCCTCGGTACAGCGGGACGAGTTGCCAGGTGGCACGCCCATCTTCTTCGCGCTCGCTGCGCTCCGCTCAGTCCCGCAAGCGGGTTCCCAATTTCGTAATCTCGCGACAGCAATTCACGAAATATCCGGGCTAAAGGCTTGCTTAATTCCTGGAAAGGGTGCTACATATGACCTCGTTTTTGGAGGTTGGAGCACCC
>CAMYLW010000170.1 GCA_947259475.1 Thermodesulfobacteriota bacterium | reverse complement strand
GATATGAGAAAAGAAAAAGGATCTAGCACTAGCTCCTAGATCCTTAATATAACTGGTGGGCGGACGCAGGCTCGAACTGCGGACCCCCGGCTTGTAAGGCCGATGCTCTCCCCACTGAGCTACCCGCCCGTATGTACCTTTGGCCTTAGCAATTCATCTGGTTCCTGTCAAGGGAATTTTGATGACTGACCATAACCAATGAAAAACGCCCAACCGTAATGCGGCTGGACGCTTGATTGTCTAGTCTGCACTATTGTCAGACTCTTTGTTAATCAGTGGGCCACAATCTCCTCAGAAGGTTCGGGGGTTTCGCTAGGAACCAAAACCTCTTCGTCTTCTTCTATAGGTTTCTTAAAAAGTTTTTCAGGATCATCCACCAGCAAAGCTTGTTTGAGCACACCATCCATGTGTTCCACCAGTATAAGTTCTATATCTTTCAATATCTTGCCAGGAATCTCTTTAATATCTTTGGCATTTTCTTTCGGTATCAGAACTTCTTTGATCAGGCCGCGGTGCGCTGCCAGCACCTTCTCCTTCAACCCTCCTATGGGGAGCACCCGGCCTCGCAGGGTTATCTCACCAGTCATAGCCAGGTCTTTGCGAACAGGTACCTTGAGCAGAGCAGAGGCGATAGCCGTTGCCATTGTAATTCCTGCCGATGGTCCGTCCTTGGGAATAGCCCCCTCGGGCACGTGGACGTGTATGTCCAGTTTCTTGTAAAAATTTGGGTCTAGTTCCAGAGCTGCAGCCCGGGAGCGCACGTAAGTAAGGGCGGCCTGGGCCGACTCTTGCATGACATCGCCTAGCTTGCCGGTGATGGTAAGGCCGCCTTTACCGGGCATGATGGCTGCCTCGATACCAAGCAGTTCGCCGCCAAACTCGGTCCAAGCGAGACCAATAGCAAGGCCTACCTCGTCTTTCTCTTCAGCGCGGCCGTAGTGGAATTTGGGTACCCCGAGATGCTTATTTACACTTCTCTCGGTTATCTTGATTGTGGTCTCTGGCCCCTTCTTGACCACCACTTTGGCTACTTTGCGACAAATTGAAGCTATTTCCCGCTCGAGATTACGCACACCAGCCTCTTTGGTATAGCGGCGGATGATCTCATAGATGGCGCCGTCCGAGAAGCGAATGTTTTCTGGTTTCAGTCCATTGGCGTCGCTCTGTTTGTTGACGAGAAACTGTTTGGCAATGTTGAGTTTGTCGAATTCGGTGTATCCCGGCAACCGAATGATCTCCATGCGATCCTGTAGCGCCGGCGGAATGGAGAACAGCGTATTGGCAGTGGTGATAAACATAACCTCGGACAGATCGTAGTCAACGTCCAGGTAGTGATCGTTGAAAGCGAAGTTCTGCTCCGGGTCGAGTACTTCGAGCAGTGCCGCAGAAGGATCACCGCGGAAATCCATGCTCATTTTGTCAACCTCGTCCAGACAGAAGACAGGATTGTTGGATTTGGCCTTGCGCAGACTCTGGATAATTTTCCCTGGCAGTGCTCCGATGTAAGTCCGTCGGTGACCGCGGATTTCGGCCTCATCCCGCACACCGCCCAGCGAAAGACGAATGAAGTTTCGCCCTAAAGCCCGAGCAATTGATTTGGAGAGCGAAGTTTTTCCTACTCCTGGGGGACCCACAAAGCAAAGAATGGGGCCCTTAATCTTCTTCACCAGCGCCTGAACTGCCAGGTATTCCAGGATTCTCTCTTTCGGTTTTTCAAGGCCATAGTGGTCCTCGTCCAGGATGATAGAGGCCTGGTCTATATCTAATTTGTCTTTGGTGCGTTCGTACCACGGGAGGGAGAGCAGCCAGTCAATGTAGTTTCTTACCACCGTGGCCTCAGCAGACATGGGCGACATCAACTTGAGCTTTTTAAACTCAGCGCGAACTTTAGCGGCCGCCTCCCGTGCCATGCGTTTGCGTTTGATACGTCTTTGTAAATCTGCCAGTTCGTTTCGAAAATCATCCTTCTCGCCCATCTCTTTCTGGATGGCGCGCATCTGTTCGTTCAGATAATACTCCCGCTGGGTCTTTTCCATTTGTTTTTTGACCCGGCCTTTGATGCGCTGCTCAGTTTGAATGATCTCGATCTCACCGCTGATGTACGCATAGAGCATCTCTAGCCGCTTGAATTGCGGGATGGCTTCAAGCAGCTTCTGCTTGTATTCGATCTTGAAAGGCATGTGGGAGGCTATGGTGTCGGCCAACCGCCCTGGTTCCTCAATTGAGGAAACCGAGAGAACCATCTCCTGGGAGATTTTTTTATTCAGCTTGGCGTATTTTTCAAAGGCCTGAACAGTGCTGCGCATCAAGGCTTCGATCTGAACATTCTGCTCAGTTTTCTCCTCGATTGACTTCACCTGCACCATAAAAAAGTCATCGTTGCTCAGGAATTTATCAATCTTGCCTCGTTTCTTGCCTTCCACCAAGGCTTTTACCGTACCATCTGGCAGACGAAGCAATTGCAGAATTGTCGCCACGGCTCCCACTCGGAAGATGTCTTTTTCCGTGGGGTTGTCAGTTTTTGCCTTTTTCTGGGTGGCGAGAAATATGGTTTTTCCCTGCCCCATGGCGTGCTCTAAGGCCTTGATTGATTTTTCCCGACCAACGAAAAGAGGAGCGACCATGTTGGGGAAAATAACTATATCCCTGAGAGGCAACAACGGATACTCGAGAAGTCCAAACTGGTCCCCTTCATCAACACTGTCGCGTTTTTTCTTTAACATACCCATCTTTATTCTCGTTCAGTAAAGAAAAGGCTACGTTGTAAAGTGCGAGTAGCCTTTCACTAGGTTCTTGAAAGCCGCATTATCTATTCTTGCGCCTCTATGTCTTTAGGCTGATTCCAAGGAGCCCTCATACAGCAGAAGAGGCGTTTCCCTGTTTGTTACTACCTCTTCACTGATAACGCATTCGCGAATATCTGGCTGGGAGGGAATCTCGTACATAATGTCCAGCATGATGTTTTCGAGGATACTCCTAAGCCCTCGAGCTCCAGAGTTCCGCTTCATGGCTTCACGGGCCACAGCTTTCATAGAGCCCTCAGTAAAACGCAAGGTCACATCTTCCATGCCGAAAAGCTTCTGGTACTGTTTTATCAGAGCGTTCTTCGGCTCAATCATGATTTTCATCAACTCGTTTTCAGTCAGTTCGTGTAGGGTTGCCACCACAGGAAGCCGCCCGACAAACTCAGGAATCATACCAAACCTGATCAGGTCTTCGGGCTGCACCTGCACGAGAATCTCGCCCAATTTGCGCTCTTCCCGTTTTCTGATCTCAGCTGCGAACCCCAGGGCTTTGACGCCGATGCGTGATTTGATTATGCCCTCCAGGTTGTTGAAAGCGCCACCACAAATAAACAGAATGTTCGTGGTATCAATCTTGATAAATTCTTGCTGAGGATGCTTCCGTCCTCCCTTGGGAGGGACATTGGCAATGGTGCCCTCCAGGATCTTCAATAGAGCCTGTTGGACTCCCTCGCCGGAGACGTCCCGGGTGATAGAAGGGCTGTCCGCTTTGCGAGCGATCTTATCAATCTCGTCAATATATACAATGCCGCGGGATGTTTTTTCCACGTCGTAGTCAGCTGCCTGGAGCAGGTTGACAATAATGTTTTCAACGTCCTCGCCAACGTAACCCGCCTCCGTAAGAGTGGTGGCGTCGGCAATGGTAAAGGGAACGTCAAGGATGCGGGCCAGGGTTTGGGCCAATAGCGTTTTCCCGCATCCTGTCGGGCCTATCAAAACAATGTTGCTCTTCTGGATTTCCACATCCTCCATCTCAGGCCGGGATTCAATGCGCTTGTAATGGTTATAAACTGCCACCGAGAGAATCTTCTTGGCCTTTTCCTGGCCGATGACATAGTCGTCGATAGCCTCCTTAATCTCGGTGGGTTTGGGTACACTGCTTAACTTGGCAGCCTCTTCTTTTTCAAATTCTTCAGCAATAATGTCATTACAGAGTTCAATACACTCGTCACAAATGTAAACGGTGGGACCAGCTATGAGTTTCTTGACCTCATCCTGGCTTTTTCCGCAGAATGAGCAGACCAGATCTCCGCCCCGGTCATCTTTCTTTCTCGTCATCTAACCCTCCTTAACCAACCAATGTCGCCCAGCGTCCCTTTTTTCTCTTCTCGTGTGCCATGAATATTATAGCAGAATAGAGGTTATATTCAATGGCTTCTCTAAACATCCTTGCCCTCCGGAGCTTTCTTGGGCCCCTTTTCCTTGGAGTCCTTCTCCGGAATCGCCCGCTCGACAATGACTTTGTCAACAATACCGTATTCTCTTGCTTCCTCCCCGCTCATGAAAAAATCTCGATCAGTGTCTTTTTGAATTTTTTCCAGAGACTGGCCGCTATGATGAGACAGTATGTCGTTTAGTCTCTCGCGCATTCTCAAAATCTCTTTGGCCTGAATCTCCACATCGGTTGCCTGTCCTTGGAACGCTCCCAAGGGCTGGTGGATAAGAATACGCGAATGTGGCAAGGTGAACCTCTTTTCTCGTGTCCCTGCTGCCAGCAAGAGAGCACCCATGCTAGAGGCCTGTCCCAAACACAAGGTTGCCACATCCGGTTTGATGTACTGCATGGTGTCGTAAATGGCCAAGCCGGCGGTGACCTGTCCTCCAGGTGAATTAATATAAAGATTAATGTCCTTATCCGGGTCCTCAGATTCCAAGAAAAGCATCTGGGCGATAATCAGGTTGGCCACCTCATCGGACACCGCCGTGCCCAGAAAAATGATGCGATCTTTGAGTAGCCTGGAGTAAATATCATAAGCACGCTCCCCGCGGCTGCTTTGCTCGACAACGATGGGTATCAGAGTCATGAACGTTCCTCTCTTTTACTTTTGTCTTCCCCGGGGCCAGAGGCCGCTTCCTCCACTTCTGTCATATCCGCGTGGTCCCGGAGGAAATTGATAACCTTTTCCTCCACCAACTGACGTTTGTACGGTTCCATCAAATTACTATTCTGGTAAAAATCTCTCACTTGTTCATAC
>CAMYLW010000169.1 GCA_947259475.1 Thermodesulfobacteriota bacterium | reverse complement strand
GGAAGACGACGAAGTGCAGCGGGCATTTTTGGGACGGGATTACAAAGAGAAATGGGAGAGATAGAGCCGAGGACCATTTACTTGAACAAAAGGGTTATTCCTTATGCGAAATGACGCGGCGACGCGGAGAACAGGTCACAAAGTGTATCCATTTATCGCCGCGTCTCCGTTTCTCCCCTTCACCGTGTCGCCACCTTAACCAACGAGGCAAGCTAGATAAATCTAACTCGCATCTTGGTAACAGCAACCCTGCAGAGGTGCCAATGACAGCCTTTTGGAACGAAAAGATCGAGACTCTCCCCCGGGAGGAGCTTGCCGACCTGCAGCTGGAACGTCTACAGGTGACTCTCAACCGTGGCTACGCCAAAGTCGACTTTTATCGGCAACGGTTCGAGGAACTGGGTTTTCTTCCCGAAGACATCAATTCCATGGAGGACTTAGCCCGTCTGCCCTGCACTACCGTCAATGACTTGGTTGAGCATTACCCTTATGGCCTATTTTCCGTCCCCTTGAAGTCCATTGTCCGGCTCAAATTCTCGGCCGCCCCGCGTATACGTCCTCTGGTAATTGGCTATACCCAGCGGGATGTCCAGAATTGGCTTGAAGTGATGGCCCGGCACATGATCGCTATGGGTATTGGGGTCCGGGACATTATTCAGATAGCTTTCAACTATGGGCTTTTTACCGGTGCCTTCACTTTCAACCAGACGGCAGAATTAATTGGTGCCACCGTAGCTCCCACTTCAATTGCGTCCGCTACCATCCAAGTCCAGATTATGCAAGACTTCCGCAGTACAGTGCTCGCCACCTCACCTACTTTTGCCATGCACATTGCAGAGACCAGAGAACGTCTTGGCATTGACCTCGATCAGACTTTTCTCAGGATAGGTCTTTTCGGGCCCGAGGCCATGTCGCCAGATGTTCGTCGCCGTCTGGAAGAGCGCCTCCGCATCCAAGCCTATACAGTTTACGGGGTCAACGAGATGGTGGAGCCTGGTATGGCTGCAGAATGTCAGGAAAAATCAGGACTGCATCTGGCCGAAGATCACTTCTATCCTGAAATTGTCGATCCCGACTCATGCCAGCCTTTGGCTCAAGGACAGCAAGGGGAGTTGGTGATAACAACCCTCACCAATGAAGGATATCCACTTATCCGTTTCCGGACTGGTGACATTACACGTCTGGATTTTAGTCCTTGTCCCTGCGGTCGCACGGGGGTCAGAATGGCCCCGCCATTGAGCCGTTCGGACGATCTATTCATGGTGCGCGGCATATCCATACACCCGGAACAGGTGGAACGGTTGCTAGGGGAGGCTGCACCAGAGGTTGAGAGCTATCGAATCATCGTTCGTAAACGCGATGGTCTCAATGATCAACTTGAATTACAGGTGGCTTATCCCGAGAACTATGTTTCTGAGTGGTACCACACCCATGCACTTGCCGACGATATTAGAGCTCATTTGAGAAGGGCTCTTGGCCTGGGCGTCAAGGTCAAGCTCATGGAGGCCAGTAACCTCGCGGAAGATGCGGGTCGAGTTGTGTTTGAGGATTGAGCGATACTGCATGGTTCTAGATCCTATTGCCCACACTAGCTCAATCCCCAAATCCGAAACTCGAATATCGAAATCCGAAACAATTTTCAAATTTTCAAAATTCAAATGACCAAAACCAAATATCTTCAGTATTATTCAACTTGTTTTGAACATTCGAGCATTTAGTAATTCGGATTTGTTTCGAGCTTCGTGCTTCGGATTTCGAATTTAATACTTCAGCCATTCTTTGGAGAGCACCATTTGTAACACCTAATTTCGCTATTCTGGAGACGGACCGATGACTCGCAGTTTCATGCCGAATATTTCTACCGAGGAAGAACTTCTTGCCTTACAGTTAGACGGTCTTCGCTGGACAGTACGCCACTCATACCAGAACTCACCTTTCTATCGTCAGCGGTTGCAGAAGGCTAACATCACTCCGGATGTCATCAACTCTATGGATGATTTGATCCGCCTGCCCTTCACCACGGCCGATGACCTACGGGATGGCTATCCCTTTCCCTTGCGGGCCGCACCCTTTGACCAGATTGTCCGCATTCACGCTTCCTCTGGCACCACTGGCAAACGTAAGGTGCTTTGCTATACCCAGAAGGACATAGACGACTGGGCCGACATGTTTGCCCGCTGTTATGAAATGGCAAACCTTTCTCAAGAGGATCGTGTGCAAATCGCAGTCGGCTATGGCCTCTGGACTGCCGGTGTCGGTTTTCAGTTGGGGTGTGAGAGATTTGGTGCCATGACCGTCCCGGTAGGCCCAGGAAATACTGAAATGCACTGCGAGATGCTTGTTGATCTACAAAGTACAGTATTCTGCGCCACTGCTTCCATGGCACTCCTTATGGGGGAAGAGGTACAGCGGCGCAACCTGGGCGACCAAATTGCACTTACCAAAGTCATCTTGGGGGCGGAGCGCCACAGTGAGTCAATGGACCGACGTATCAAGGAGCTTCTTGCTGTTGACGACGTCTTTGACATCCCGGGCCTCACTGAATTGTACGGTCCCGGCACCGGTCTCGACTGCGGTAAACACGAGGGCGTTCACTATTGGGCTGATTATTACATCCTGGAGATCATTGACCCGGACACCCTCGAACAGGTTGAACCTGGGGAGATGGGCGAAATGGTAGTCACAACCTTGCGAAAAGAAGGTGCTCCTCTCATTCGCTACCGCACTCGGGATCTGACCCGGCTGATGCCTCTACCGTGCTCTTGCGGCAACCCCTTGCCCATGCATGATCGAATTCTTGGACGTTCAGATGACATGTTCATTGTCCGGGCCGTGAATATTTATCCTGGCCAGATTGATCATGTTCTGTCGCAAGTTCCAGAAATAGGCAGCGAGTACCAGGTACACCTAGAACGTAGAGAGGACGGGCGGGATTATATGACCCTCAAGGTGGAGAGGCGGCCGCGATTCGATGCCGATCAGAACAAAACAATCGCGGACCGTATTGCCCGAGACATCCGCCGACACATCTTGGTGAGTGTTGAAGTTGAAGTCTTGGATCACTCCACCCTGCCCCGCACTGAACGCAAAAGCAAACGGGTCTTCGATCATCGCAGTTAACCCCAATGTTGCATACCCAAAAGGGTTGATTTGGCATTTCACATTTCGCATTTGGCATTACGTACACCGTGTGGTAGTCTTCAATCCTAGTCAGCCAGCTTCTAATCACAGAGTCCGTCATTCCGGAATCCGCCTGCGGCGGGGAATCTAAAATGATCGACTTTTTCCCTGGATGCCGGATCACGACACCACCGTGTCTGGCATGACAACTATAGCTACTTCAAGGCTCTTTTAATATCCTATAAATGACTAATGACCAGGGGAGGTGATACTGAACGGACTAGGGATGTGTACTTATAATTTAATAATACTATCCAAAAAGGGAGGTTTCAGTATGAACACGAGGAGAAAGATTCTGGTTTTGCTCTGTGCCATCACGGTAGCCTTTTCCTGGGGGTATTCTGCTGGCGAAGCAGTGGCCGCGGAACCGATCAAGATAGGCGCCTTTTTTGACCTTTCTGGTCCGGCGTCCTTTATCGGCACCCCCACTAAACTGGTGGCGACCATGGTGGTCGAGAAAATCAACAAAGAAGGCGGTATCAATGGCCGCCCCCTCGAACTTGTCATAGGAGACACCGAGGGCGATCCCACCAGGGCGCTGATGGTGGCCAAACGGCTGGTGGAGAACGAAAAGGTCGTGGCCCTCATCGGTCCCACCCGCACAGGAACAGGCATGGCAGTGAAGAAATATCTGGAAGGCAAACAGATTCCCACGGTCATGACGGTGGGCGGTGATCCGGTGATCATGGAAGGAATGCACGGCGGCAAGAATTTCGGCACTGCCAGGTGGATCTTCAAGTCGCCGCAGCGTAGTTCGATAGCTGTTCAGAAAGTCTACAAGTATCTCCAGGCCAAGAAAGTCAAGAACATCGCTCTCATTACTGCCTCGGACGGGTTCGGCCGTGATGGCAAGCGCTGGCTAACCAAGCTGGCCGGGAAATACGGTTTGAAGATTGTGGCTGATGAGTCTTTTGGCGTCAGAGACGCTGACATGACTACCCAACTCACCAAGATAAAAAACACAGACGCCCAGGTTATCATCTGCTGGACAATAGGCCCGGCTGGATCCATCGTTTCCAAGAACATCAAACAGCTGGCTATCAAACTGCCGCTGGTGCAGTGTCACGGCCTTCCGGATCCCAAGTACATCGAACTGGCGGGCAGGGCCTCTGAAGGGAATGTCATGCCTTCAACCAAGTTGATGGCCTACAATCAACTTCCAGACTCTGACCCACAGAAGGCGATTATCTTGGAATTCGTACGTCTTTACAATGAAACATATAACTACGATAGCCAGTTTCCCATCAACGCCCATTCGGGCTATGCTTGGGACGCCATCTACATCGTAGCCAATGCCATGAAGAAAGTCGGAACTGATCCTGCTAAATTGAGAGCTGCCATTGAACAGACTGACGGCTACGTAGGTATCAGTGGCATCTACGACATTACCCCCAAGGATCACAACGGCTTGGGTACCGATTCTATGGTTATGGTTATGATCTGGAATGGTAATTGGAATTTGGTCTATTAAAGCAAAAAAACCAGTTCCGGCCTGGTCGATTTGAAGATAGGTCGGCTCATCCGTAAAACTTATAACAGAAAACGGGCGCTTGAAACCTGGTGCTAAGCGGGTCTCGGCGCCCGAATACTTTCTAGCCGTCGACCTCCCACAATCCTTTACGACACCAATTCGTGAAACATCCGGGCTAGTGACAAGTGCTGGATTTAGTGCCCAAGTTGGCACATCCATTCCCTTGACATCATCATTGAATTGCATCTACAGTGATTGGGGATTGTAGAGAGACTGTGTCGCAATATGTCACCTTTACTTGATTCCCCTTCGACTTCGCTCAGGGTGGTGAGCCTGTCGAACCACGGAT
>CAMYLW010000168.1 GCA_947259475.1 Thermodesulfobacteriota bacterium | reverse complement strand
GGCTTGCTCCCGCCTGCCGAGGAATCTCAAAAGCAAGCTTCAGCCAAGGATTAAGCCTAGACCTAGTCCACTTCTCTACAGTAGACCACGTGCGTTCAAAAATGCGAGAGTAGTGCATTCCCAGCCCTGTTTTCCTTAACATCCCAGTGGTTTTTGCCCTAGTGAGTACTGTCATGCCGCCTCCCTGGGCTATGGTCATGAAATAGTCTCAATTGGAAGGTTAGCAGCATGAGCAATCACTTTAACTATTGGGCTTTTTACAAGAATTTGGCACTGTAATTGCAATGCAAGAAGAGCGACCCTTCAGCCGAGGAAACAGCCATGAAACAAAAAACTTTGCTTCTTTTTCAGCTCTTCTTGGCGGTTTTCGCCGTTTACGCGGTGCTCAAATACAGTGGCAATCAGCGCTTGTATGTACCGCTGACCTGCCTTCTTACCATGTTTTTGATAGGGAAAGTTGAAACTGCGGTTACCGAAAAAGACAAGAAAGAAGAGAAACGAAGGGCAAGAGCGGGCAAAGAAGCTGAAGAAAAAAGAACGTTCAAGCCCGTTGACTGCTTGTTAAAAAGCAAGAACGTGCTGCTCCTCACCGACGCAATTCATCACCTCTTGAACGATCTAGGCCTGAAAGTCTCCCGCTCTCCAGATCAGAGTGTCATTGACCGTCTGATCAGGGCATCTGATACGAGTCAGGTAACCTTTGGTCTGAAGGTTCTGAGTGATGTTGGAGAACTCAGTGAGAACTGGGACAGTTGGGGTGAACTTTCACAGTTTGATACTGGCAAGGGGGGAGAAAAGCGCCTGCTTCTCATCGGTAGTAACAGCATTCATGATGAAGGAGACGGCAAGCCACAGTTCAGTGACTTCTCAGCTAATGTTCAAAGCCTGCTCTCCTCCAAGAGTATCGTTGCTATGACCACCCTCACCTTCTATAAAATCTATCTTCTATGCCAAAAGAAAAGTGTGGATCCCACAGCGATTTTGAATCTTATTCACCGCCACCCCGGCGGAGTCTTCAGACTGGAGCAGTACATGAAGAGTTCCAGCCAAGCTGCTTGATCACACCCGCCTGTAGCGCCTGCGCAGGAATATACAATCCTTCAATACAAGCTCTTCCTGAGGGCGGATCTCAACATTTCACATTTATCAGCCGCTAATTTAAAGAAGGTTAGAGAGGCCCTTCTTGTTTTTAAATTACAAATGTGCAATGCCAAATGCGAAATGAGAAATGTGCTTCGTACTTTTTATGGTATAGTCTGCAAGATTTTTGAAGCAGTCAAATTATAGCCCATTGGAGTTCTCGTGACACTGCCAGCGCTGGATTGGATTATCATCCTGGTTTACTTGGCCGTCAGTCTGATTGTTGGCTTTTATTTCTCCAAAAGGGCCCTCCGCAGTGTAGACGATTATTTTGTTTCAGGCCGCGTCCTACCCTGGTGGCTGGCTGGCATGTCCATGATTGCCTCGGCATTTGCCATCGACACCCCTTTGGGCATTACCGGACTTATAGCTAAAGATGGTATCCCAGGAGTATGGTACGCTTGGTCTTTTGCTCTTGGTGGCGCTGGTGCGCTCGGCGCTTTTATCTTCGCTTCTCTGCTCAGACGTTCGGAAATCATAACAACGGCCGAATTGATAGAGCTGCGTTATGACGGACCTTCTGCAGCTTTCTTGCGAGGCTTCAAAGGAGTCTACTTCGGTATATTTGCCAATGCCGTCACTTTGGGCTGGATAATTAAGGCAGTATGGATCATTAGCGCTGTTGTGGCCCCTGAAATAAATCGTCACCTGCTCATCGGAGCAATTTTATCGATCACTCTGGCCTACACTGCCGCATCAGGTCTCTGGGGCATCGCTGCTACAGATCTTATCCAGTTCTTGATCGGCTCCATAGGATCCATTACCCTCGCGGTCCTTGCCTGGAATCACATCGGCGGGATTGAGAACATCATTGCGGGTTTTGTCAGCAGGTATGGAGCTGGTCCGGCTGCGGGACGACTCAGTTTTTTCCCAACCATAGGCACGCCGTTTTTTGTAACATTCCTGGTATTCATCACGTTCAAATGGTGGGGAAATCCTCCCCCTGCCATCACCCAGAGAATTATATCTGCGAAAGACGAAAAGCACGCCTCCTTCGCCACCATGCTTTTTTCAGTGGTCGCTTTCGGCCTCAATTACTGGCCCATGATCTTGGTGGCAATGGTTTCCCTCGTTGTCTATCCCGACCTCAAGGTCCCAGAGGCAGGCTATGCCATGTTGATCATGAAACTCCTTCCAACAGGATTCCTGGGACTTATGCTCGCCTCACTGATTGCAGCCTTTATGTCCACCGTGGACACCCATATAAACTTCGGGGCCTCCTACATGGTCAACGACCTGTACCGCCGTTTCATCATGAAGCAGGCCTCAGAAAAGCACTATGTCCGCGCTTCTCAGATCAGCACAGTGCTCATGCTACTCCTTGCTGTTGGCATTGCCTACAGTCTCGATTCCGTGAGCGAAGCCTGGTACTACATATCCATGCTCACTGCAGGCTACGGCATTGTTATTGTTGTTCGCTGGTTTTGGTGGCGGGTAAACGCCTGGGCGGAGATTGCGGCCCTGGCAAGTTCAGGGATTGGCAGCACTCTGCTGTCTCCGAAATTCGGAAAAGCTGCGGGATACTGGGACCGCATTCCGCAATTGGACTGGCAATACAGATTCTTAAATTTGACAAGCCTTGTGCTTAGAGCCAAATTCGATTGGCATTCGCATCCATTAGTTAGTAGGTCTGCAACGTTAGGGTTTAGCCCAGCCCGGATATTTCATGAATTGCTGTCGCGAGACCACGAAGATGGGCGTACCTGCCCGCCATCGCGAGCCTGCTCGCTCAGGCGAGGCGGGCGGGCCACCGGGCAACCGTCCCGCGGTCCCGCGGGATTGGTTTCGAGGCGTACCTGAACGGTACGTCGCAGAGGCCGACACCCGAGGACGCCAGGAAGGACGGCCATATCCGTGGTCGCAGCAAGTGATTCATGAAATATCCGGGCTAGTGAACTCTGGCCTGAGACACGGTACGATCAGCTGGAGATTAATGTGGTAAGCAGATAGGAGGCCCTAAAGCAGGGATTGGGGCAGCATGCGAAGGTGAGAGCGCATGGCCAAATGGCAGATCCTTGAATTTCTTAGCGCGCGTTCTTCATTTGTGGCGCACGAAGAATACGTAAATATTCACTGCAGCTATTCCGATGAAGCCACCGCAGAAGATCAGCAGTTTTTCAGCATTGAAGTCCAAGGCATCGGTGCCTTCGATTGTGTGTTGAAAAAGCACGAGAAAAGCTGGCGCTGAGAGAAACATAACCAGTGCTTTTTCCATCCCACGAATGATGAAGATAAGGCAGCAGACTACCGAAAAACCGATGAAATAAGGATCTTTCAGTACCTCCAGCATGTCAAAACTTGCGAGGATCTCATTGAGCCTCAAAAAATCCAGATCCTTTATTGCTGATATGATCTCTGACAACATGAGTGTCGCACTCCCTTGCTCTTCTCTGCCAATGGCCGAGAATCACCTCGGGATAATAAAGGTGATTCTCCGAGTTATTATACACCAACTCATGTAGCAACTCCTATGCCAATTAGCTCACATGTCTATACTTCTTCCATGATAAACCTCACCCCGTTTCGTTGCTACTAATCCCTACGATTGCATAGACAAAATCTAATTGACAGTTTGATTTCGCTGACGAGTCACCGTGACAACAAGTCCTCTGAGTTCTGAATATATAGTTAAATAAATGATTAAGTTCTTGCTAGTATTATTAATTAATCTAATATCTTATGGAGATAATAGATGGGAGAATTTAATCCGATATCTGCGGCGCAGTGAGAGAGTGGGCGGTTAACGACCTTGGTTAATCTTAATTGTTTGGATATAGATATAAGTTGAAATAATCACAGTAAATTACACTTTACGAATGGCAGCAACGCTTGCAAGCACAGGGGGAGAGCTCTTTGGTAGACTGGTCTAGCTTGAGGTATCTTCGCATTCGGAAGTTCGGTAGGTTCTCATCCGCGCTACATCGAAGACATAATCATAAATATGGAGGCCTTTGGAGGCGACGACCATCTCCCCATCCCCCACACCGATCTCGCTCGCCATGTATTCTTTGAGCAGTTGCACCCCGCCAAGGTTGGCAGGGTAACCGTTCCAAGCATCCCAGGAGCGAAAATAAACAAAGAAGTGAAGCCGGTCATCCTGAATGCGGGTATCTATATGACGCAAGCAGGGAGGATCCTCCAAATTCAAGTCGGTGGGCATTCCCACGGTCATAACCATCTGATTATTGCGAAACCCATGGCTCTTATAAGTATCGATCACTGTCTGGATCTGATCAATCCCTACCCCTCCAGCCAACCGTTCACCATAGGTGTAGTCCTCATCGGGCTCCTTATGAGGTGTCATGAGATATGGCAGGTAGTCGTCAAGGTAGTCTTCTGCCACCGGGTTGGGGATACCCAGATGGGCCGGGATATCCGGTAGAAGCGGCCTCACCCCGGGATGTTTAATGTGAACCGTTACATAGTCCAGCTCCATTCGCTTTTGTCCAGCATAGGAGCCGCGATCAATTTCAAATTCCCGACCGTAATCAAGCAGATTCCAGATAATCTGAAACCAGGAATCGGGAAGCGTGGTTGCCTCAATGAAAACAGGCCTCAGAGTAACCTTCGCCATTGCTTTCCCCCTCCTTACCTGTGGCACCGAAATTCTTTACTGGCATCTCAAATGGAGTGAACCGTACTGCACCATGATTGCATAAGACTACACCCTAACGTTGCATACCCACGCCAAGGGAAAACGCGTCAGAGTGCCCCAAATGCGGGCGCGCGCAGTCTGGGACAGGATGAACAGTACTTGACCGTACGTGAGATCCTGTCCGAGGCGAGCACGCTCGCAGATGGCGCGCTATCACGCGAGCGCAGCGATTTTTACCGGTTTGGGTATGCAACGTTAGGGTACAATGCACGGACCCTGTAATCACCGATAACCTGCTGAAACAGCTAAGAGGAGCTCCCCGCACGGGAATCATCTTGTTCTTGCTCTTGAAGCAGTTCACCTCGGACACTCACCTTGACGGTGTCCACCGGTATCGCTTTACCGCCAGCTTCCAGGGCCTTGTGTATCACGTGCAACAGCCCGGCACAGCAGGGGACCTCCATGTAGCCAATAGTTATTGATTTGATTTCATTATTGGCAAATATTTGCGAGAGTTTGTCAATATAAAATCCTGTATCGTCCAGCTTGGGACATCCTATCGCCAATATCTTCCCCTGAAGGAGTTGTGAATGAAATCCTCCCATGGCAAAAGGAACACAATCAGCTGCGATGAGCAGCTCGGCCCCATTAAAAAAAGGAGCTGATACAGGCAGCAGGTGGATTTGCACCGGCCAGTTTCGCAGTGCCGAAACTGGAGCCTCACCTTCTTGTAATGGTGCGGCAGGGGGTTGAGACTGGAGATGCACCAGTTTGGCCCCGGGACAGCCAGCTTCCAGCTCAGGCGGTGATTCCTGTGCTTGCTTGCCCCTGAGCGTTTTGAGGTGTTCTTCCATAGCCTCTTCGTCAAAGGGATCTGCCTCTTGCATTACTATTGTGAGGGCTTCCTGGGGACACTCGCCGATGCAGGCACCCAGACCGTCACAATACATCTCTTTGATAATCTTGGCCTTACCGTCGCGGATTTCCAGGGCTCCTTCTGCACATTCTATAACGCACAGCCCACAACCGTCACATTTTTCCTCATCAATTTTTACAATATTCCTCATTGCCATAATTGCACCTCCGCTTATGTTTTGACTATTGCCCGAGATGGTAATACACCCTTCGCAGCGGTGCTTTGATCTAAGTCAAATAGCGGAACTTTTGGCAAAGCTAACATGGAATGAAGGGGGCTGGCAATGATAAAACTTTGAACAGAGTTTCCCCTTTTTTGGCTCTTTTTGGATATGCCAAATGAGTTTAGCGCCTAGTGAATATATGCTCTGCAGAGGCAATGGTTCACCTATCACCCCATAGCCAGTTACAGCTTTATTCAAGTCCAGGTGAGGATCTTGGGTAAGACGTGGAGGGCTATTGCGGAGTAAAAATCCTGGTGCCCAACCAGTAGAAAGCTGTAAAAGCCTTTTAAAAATCGTACTAGGTCATTATAATGGATAGTCAGAAGATATCCGAAGAGAATGAACCCTAGTGTTGCAGACCCACTCCGAGGAAAAACGCGTCAGAGTACGCCAGATGTGGGTGCGCGCAAGCTCGGACAGAATGAACAGTACTTTACGTACGTGAGATCCTGTCCGAGGCGAGCACGGTCGTCCCGCCAACGGCGGGACTATCACGCGGGCGAAGCAATTTTTGCCGGTTTGGATTTGCAACATTAGGGTGAACTTTGACCGTCGAATTGTTGGACGCTTCCGTGAGTCTTGGAGAGATCGAGGGGAGTAAAGCATGGCAAAAATAACATTGGTTACCGTCAACGAAGTCTATCTCAAAAGTGACCGTAGTTCGGGGAACATGGTGGTACTTAAGGAAAACGAAGAGGACCAACATCATTTCATCATGTTTGTGGGAGATTCGGAATTTGCCGCTATCGCCAAGGAAAAAGGCATGGTGGAGCCAAAACGGCCCCTAACTCACGACCTCTATTTGACAATTAGTGACAATCTCCCGGTGGAGTTTTTGCGGATAGAGATATCTGACATGGTTGAAAACACCTACTACGCCAAGGTGTTCTTTCGTGCCGATGGCACGGAACATTTCGTTGACTCTAGACCCAGCGATGCAGTGGCCCTGGCCCTAAACAGAAAAATACCCATTCTCGTCAATAAAAAGCTGCTCCGCCGAGAACTGACGCCTGAGGAGATCAAGGAATATGAGGAAATTTGCAAGACCGTAAAGTTCTAGCCTGCGGCGCATTTTCCGTCGTGGATACGGGTGTGGATTTTAGGCTTCCTGATCGAATATCTGACCTTCTGGTTTTTCCGGCTCCTGCTCCCGGATGACTCGGATCTGGGTAATCGCTTTTTCGAACATCTCCTCCACCCGAAAACGAAAAGTTCGCCATCGCACCTCTTCTCCCATCTCGGGCAAACGGCCAAAAAGGGTTAGCACAAGCCCGGCAATGGTCTGGTATCCATCTTCCGGGAGATCCCAAGTCAACCACTTATTCAAGTCGCGTATGGAGACGCTTCCATCCACAAGAAACGATCCGTCGCCCTGTGGCAGGATCCGGCGAAGAAATCTGTCATGTTCATCCTCTATTTCCCCCACAATCTCTTCAAGAATATCCTCGAGAGATACGATCCCGACAACCTCACCATACTCGTCCACCACAAAGGCTAGGTGGATCCGACTTTTCTGAAAGTCCACCAATTGCTGACGAAGCGATTTGCCCTCCGGTACATAGCTAGCCCGCCGCATGATCTTCTTAAGTGAAAACTGCCCTGGCGTGCCCGTCCACTTGAAAAGATCCTTGATATGCACAAATCCCGACACTTCGCTCTTGCTTTCCTGATATACTGGATACCGCGAAAACTCACTTTCCTTCACTCTAGCCATAACCTCTTCATGGGGCGTGTCGATCTCGAAGGCAACAACGTCTCGCGTCGGTAACATCACGGACTCAACCGGAATTCTATCCAGGGTAAGAACCGCCTGGAGCATCTCCTCATCCCTTTTCTTCAA